>CAJJCK010000130.1 GCA_905182675.1 uncultured Cryomorphaceae bacterium
AAATAATTTTGAACGTAAGAAACGGGTTTAGTTCCGTATGGATTTACAGTTTGACCATTTAAAAAATTCAATCGTAGTGCATGAAACCGCAGTCCCTCCTCAGATGCACTTAATCCAGCTTCATGAATGTGATGTCCCTTGTGATCTTCTCCTTGAACAGCGTCTTTTAACACAAATTGTATGGCACTTCCTTCGAAAAACAATGCGCCACTTTTCAATCGCATCTGATAAGTGAAATCGCCATCCCATTGACCTTCATTAGGCACAAAAAGTACTTCTTGACCCAGGATACTGAGGGTAGAAAACAAGAAAATGACCAATAGAGAAACGGTATTTCGCATACAGATTAAAAGTAATGCAAAAATGGGGCCTATTCCATCAAAGTTGCGAGTACCATTAGTTTTGTTTTTCCAATCTGTAAGGCGAAAACTTTATTCTCACGGCCTTCCTTGAGTTTAAGCTTCTTTCTCACTTGAATAGCGGACTCTGGAAAACCAATGCATTCTATCGCGGCGTAACTAGGTTTGTGCTTAAGCTGATAAGGTTTCGAGATTTCTTCAATCCTGAAAATTTTATAAAATGGAGAGTAAATCGGTTCATTTTCACAAGTATAGAGATGACCATAAATGGTTTTTTCCAAACCTAGTTCTTTAGCTAATTCAATATGTAAGGTACTCTTGGATAACCCGGCCGAAGGTTGAACGATGTAATTTAAAAAATGCTCAGTTGTAGCGATTTCTTTGATGCCAAGTTCACCTGAATAAGACCGGCCGGAGTCAATATCTATAACTTGAACAGATGATTTGGATTGTGATAGAGAGGATTGCAATGTAAGTACTTCCTTACATTCTCCTTGAAATTGAACAACGACTATCGAGGTTAATCCGATTAGTTCTGTCGTAGAATTCAGATCTACCATTGGGCTATGTTTGGCCATAACATGACATGCCCTGTTAAGCAATTCATGTTGTATTTCGAGTAGGTTTGGGGTACCCTCCGACATGGAATAGGTCCTGTTGTCTCTCACTCGACGATCCGGGTCAAGATATATAGTCAGTTCGCGTTTAGTTATGCCTCGTTCACTGACCCAATGGTCTATATCTTCTAGGTCAGCTGGCTTTGAGAGTACGGTGATATTTGGAAGATTATGCCGTAACAAAATGGCAAGGTCTTCGTTTTGTTCAAAACATAAATGTGCTGCGCTATCCTGACGACTGGACATTGCCCAGGTATCAATTCCCAGACCAGCGCATAGATCGATCGTGTAGGGGGTATGTACATGGGAATTTTTGTATTGGGCCGCTGCTGTCGAGCTACTTTGTTCTAGTGCTAATCCGTTGGGGAAAACCCAGCGTGCGTAAAGTGATTCAAACTTTTTCCTTCTCTTTTGACGCGCTTCTATTTGAGCTATGGCCGAGAAATAAGGATCATTTAATCCAAACTTCAATCGAAGTTTAGTTGTATTGTCATTTTGGTGTTTCTGTATCCATTGCCACTGTTCTTCTCCAAGACAATGTGGATTAACTTGTTGTTTGGGGTGCTCAGTTTGACTATTCATCGATAGTCTTCATGGCAGTATTAAAGACAATTCGAGCAATACTGTAGAATGGAACAGCAACGATCATTCCTCCAATTCCCAAAAACGTACCCGCGATAGAAATGACTAAAAATATTTCAAGTGGATGTGCACCTACACTATTGGAAAATATAATAGGTTGAAAAACTATATTGTCTAATAGCTGCACTCCCCCATAAAGAAAGAGTAACCAGTAAAGGCTTTGTATAAGGTCAATATCTAGATCAGGATCTGACACTCCCATAGCATAAAGTTGCCCTAGACTCAACAATATTCCAAGGGACGCTCCTAGGAGTGGTCCAACATAAGGAATGAGGTTGAAGACGGCGGCGCAAAGTGCCAATACAACAGCACCTTTGACACCTATAAAGGTCATACCCAGGGCCAATAAGATGAAAATAGCAGTGATTTGAAACAAAACACCAAAGCTGTAACGAGTTACAACTTGTTTGATTTGAGGTGTCATGACATCCACTTTATCGTGGTAAGATTCTGGGGTTATCAATTCAACAAACTTGTGTGCTAAATCCCGCTCTCTGATCAGAAAAAAAGAAATGAAAGCAACAGAGAATAGTCCGATAATAATTTGGCCTATGCCGCCTAAAAGTGAAAATAAAACGTTGCTGATGGCATCAACACTTGCGAAAGATTGTAGGGTTTTATTAATGTTTGTCAACTCTTCCTTTGAATTCATTCCAAAAGAATTAAGAATGGAATCAAGTTGATTCCACTCCAATTGCAAACTGGCGATGAGCTCATCGTAAGGAATGGTTTTAATAAAATTAAATTCATGAATCAGTACGGGTAGAAACCAGGTTACAATTCCCGCGAAAATGGCCACGATTATGGATAGGGTTAGTGCTGCTGCCCCCGTATTTCCTAAACGTGATCCAATTTTAGGTATTTTTCCTAAGGCAGTGACAATAGGTCTTCCTAAAACACTGACATACAAGGCTATAACGGCGTAAACCAAAACAGATTTTATCAAATAAAGAGCATAGCAACCAGCTACGATCAAGGCAAGTTGTAGGGCACCGATTGCCAATGGTTGGATTTTGATGGATTTCATGGGAATGAATTTCTTACTAAGGACCAATGTACCAAGTTTGCTCCCATTTTCAACGCTAAGATTCTTTTCTCTTGTGAATCTTGATGTACCTCTGCATCTTCCCAGCCATCACTTAGATCAGTTTCATAAGTTAATACGGCCACCAATTCACCACCATAAAAATATCCTATTGCCTCTTGTGGAAGTCCATCATGCTCATGAATTTTAGGTAATCCAGCGGGCATTTTAAAGGGTAACTGGAAAATTGGATGATTGATAGATATTGACTTAATAGTGGCTTCATTAAACACTTTTGCTAATTCTTCCAACGCGAAATCTTTCATTCCATAATTATCATCTACGTGTAGGAAGCCGCCTCTTTTGACAAACTGCCTTAGTATTTGAGCTTCTTCTTCTGAAAAAACTAATCTGCCATGACCAGTGGCGTGAAGAAACGATACACTAGAAGATAACAATGAGTTCACCGTTACCTCTTTTACTAAAACTACTGTCCGCGCTTCTGTAGCTTCGTTGTAGAAGGCACTTAGATTTTTCAATGCTGTTGGATTGGCATACCAATCTCCACCACCATCATATTTTAATAGACCCAATACTTGAGCATTAGAATTACTCAGTAATAGGGTGAATAGTAAGACGGATAATGTACGCATAGGATACAAAGATACTAGGAAAAACGGATCAATAACCGCAGCATGTCATTCGCTCATTTGATGCTTGCTGTCGCAACAATCATGTTATATTTACAGAGTGAAATTATACCTGCGACTACTCATAGTGCTACTCATTGCATTGCTACCTCAAGAAGGTGAGGCCCAATGTATACAGAGTACTCCGTTTTCAGAAAATTTTGATGGTAGCTCTTGGGTTTCTCCTACTGGTTGGAATAACAATGGCTCTGTGCCAAGCTGTTGGACAAGAAATTTAACCACGCGTAATTATTTGTGGATGGCCTCTGATCCCGCATTTGTTTCGACGAACTCAGGTCCCGCTGGAGATCATACCACCGGCACCGGTGGTTACGCCTTCTCAGAAGGTTGGTTTACAGGTTTTACCAGTGCAAACCAAAATGTCACCAATCTGATTACACCGCCAATAGACCTCAGCTCAGATACCCTTCCTAGATTAGTTTTCTATTACCACATGTTTGGTTCTGATATCACTTGGCTGAATATTAAAGTACGTAAAGTTGGCACGACGAGCTGGGTTAATGTACACACCTTTAATTCGAGTACGACTTCCTCCCAGTTCACTAGTAATAGTTCATCATGGAGAAAGCATGTAGAGTCTTTGTCGCAATTTGCCGGGGATACCGTGCAAATAAGATTCAACGCGAAGAGAAATTCTAGTTTTAGTTGGTTCACTAATAGTAGAATTGCGATCGATGATGTTCTTATCGAAGAGACACCTTCTTGTGATCAACCGTTCAATACAGTCATCATTCAAACGACGCCTAGTGGGGCTACTTTGAATTGGTCTTCCTTGAATTCAAGTCCGTTGAGTTTTCAGGTGCAGTATATTGTTAGTACAGGCTCAGTAATCAATGGTAGTATCGCCAACTACACATCAAAGCCAAGCACCTTGAGTGGACTATTGTCTAATACAAACTACAAGGTTCGAGTACGTGAAATTTGCGCAGCTGGAGATACCAGTTTATGGTCAACAACAACAACATTTAGAACACAATGTGCACAATATATAGCTCCTTATTTTGAGGATTTCGAGGGAACAGGTTGGGCACCTTCTACTACATGGAACGTCCAAGGGGATATAGATCCATGCTGGAACGTGCAGGGATCGGCTACTAAGTTTTGGAATGTAGGTGAACCGGCATTTAATTGGACACAAACGGGTCCGTCTGGAGACCATACTTCGGGTTCAGGCCAATATGTGTATCATCAAATAACGACAACATTGAGCTCAGGTTTGGACCCCAGACTTATCTCACCATGGATAGATTTGGATACCATTTCTGATCCCGAACTGTCTTTTTGGTACCACGGATATGGTCAATCCATGGGTGCCTTAAACGTAAGAATTCAGACCATAGGAGGCACTTGGTCTTCCGTTTGGGATACCTCTGGAATTACACATAACAGTGCAAATGCACCATGGCTGGAGCAGATTATAGACTTGACGAGTTATGCCGGTGATACGGTAAGAGTTAGGTTTGACTATAGCGGAGCATCCGGATCATTTTATACCCAATTTGCGTTGGATGATCTATCGCTCGCGAAAGCTCCGGAATGCCCTAAGCCTAAGCTTACAGCTGTTACAGGTGTGGGCGTACAGGTAGCTCAGTTGGATTGGACAAGTGGTGGAGCTTCTGATTTTCAAATTCGATATAGATCCGTTGGTAGTACAATATGGACATGGACAACCGCTGCCACAAGTGCAAAGGGAATACCGGGACTCAGTCCAAAAACAACGTATGAATGGCAGGTAAGGGATTCCTGTGGATTAGCCAGCGTAAGCGATTGGGTTTCAGGACCATCATTTACGACGAATTGCACGGTGTTTACAGCTCCTTTTTTAGAAGAATTTTCAAGTAATACAAACTGGGTAGGACCTGGTTTTCCTGATCAAAACGGTGCCATTGACGATTGTTGGTTACGCTCGGACAGTACAGACTATTTCTGGACAGGGAAGGGAGTGCATTACGCCGGCACAGGTCCTTCTGCCGACCATACCACAGGTTCCGGTGGGTACACTTTTGCGCGCAGTGCGACCCCGTTTTCGGCAGGAGCAGATACGGAGTTGAGAACACCATGGATTGATTTAGACACCCTGCATTCTCCTGAGCTGATTTTTTGGTACCATATGTATGGATCAGATATAGATGAGTTAAAGGTTTTTATTAAACCACTTGGGCAGCAAGCGTTGTTGTTAAAATCAATTATTGGACAGAAGCAAGCGCTTTCAACATCAAGCTGGTTAAAACAAACCTTGAGTTTACTGGCATATGAAAATGACACTATTCAAATCATTTTTAAGGCGTACAGAGGAAATGGATCTCCATTTACTCCTTTTAAAGCAGATATTGCGTTAGATGACATAGAAATTGACGAGACCACCAGTTGCCCAACCCCTTTACTTACGGCTTCCAACATAACCTACAACAGCGCGCAGTTAGACTGGAATGGTAATTCTTTTACATCTGCGATAGAATATGATCTGGCTAACTTTAACCTTGGATCGGGTACAAGTATGGCCGCGTCAGGTCAAACCGCAATGGTTAATGGCCTTCAACCAAATACGACCTATGATGCTTGGGTGCAAGATTCCTGTACGCTCACGCTAAATAGCTTATGGTCGATGGTTCAGTTTACAACCTTGCCATGTCCCGCTTTAGTGGCTACGGGATCATTCGTGAATACGGGGTCTAGTGCTTCTGGATTTAGTACCACGTTGAACGCAGACTCTACCGTTTGGTTTTGGGGTGATGGTACATTCTCTAACGCAGATACAGCGACACATACCTATACTACGTTTGGCTCTTTTGCCATTTATCAGGTCGTATACAATAGCTGTGGAAGTACTGATTCTATAGGTTTTACATTGTCCTTGTGTGACACTACGATATTAAATCCCACCTATGTGGTAAATGGTCTACAAGTTGAATTCGATGCAGTGTCATCGTCTTCGGGTACTGGTTTGGTGTACTATTGGAATTTAGGTAATGGAACTTTGGGACAAGGAGATACCATTACTGCTAATTACACCTCTGCAGGCATTTATACGGTCTCATTGTTAGCTGTTAATTCCTGCGGGGACTCAATAACAAGCTCATTTGTGATCACATTATGTCCAATTGTGAATCTTACTTTTACTTCTATGGTGCTGGGTAATTCATTTACATTTACTGCACAGCCTAGTAATTTATTAAATTACCAATGGGATTTTGGAGATGGGAATATTGCATCTGGAGCAGTAGTTTCTAACTCTTATGGAACCAATGGTACTTTTACGGTGACTGTAAGTGGGCAAGATTCCTGTGGAAATACATTTACCTACAGTGACATCGTTGCTACTTGTGACCCTCCTCAAGGAGATTTCACCTTTACTTTAGTGGGCACCGGATCAAACGGTCTTATCGTTGATTTCCAGGCTATAGCGACAGGAGCGAACCAATACCATTGGTTCTGGGGAGATGGCACGTTTGACAAGGGGACGACCCCCAATGCGCAGCACACTTATGGAGTTATTACGTTAAACTACTCGGTAACATTGCTGTTGATTAATGATTGTGGTGATACGACCACTGTTACCCGTTCCCTGAATGAGGTTGGAATAACAGAAAAAGGTACTGAATGTCGTTTGTACCCCAATCCTACCAGCATTTCTTTGAGAGTTGAGTTTCCTCAAACTATGAAAACAAGGATCCAGTTGTTTGCGCCAATTGGCACTGTCGTTCTTGATATTACAAGTGAAAACAGGTCATGGATAGATATTGATATGTCTGATTTCCCTTCTGCAACATACACTCTCCGAGTACTGATAAATGACCAATGGCATTATTATCCGGTAGTTAAGATTTAGGTATCTCTAACCTGACTTATATTTGTGAAAGGTCTACATAAACCTCTTATCACAATGGAACATACTATCACAAAAATATTAGTCGCTAATCGTGGCGAAATCGCTTTACGTGTAATGAGAACTGCCCGAGAAATGGGCATTAAAACTGTCGCCATCTATTCTGAGGCAGACCGCAGAGCTCCTCACGTTATGTTCGCTGATGAAGCAGTTTGCATTGGTCCGGCACCCTCTGCCCAGAGTTACTTAAAGGGTGATAAAATCATAAGTATTTCAATAGCACTTGGCGTTGATGCCATTCATCCGGGATATGGATTCCTTAGTGAAAACGCGAATTTCGCAAGAAATGTAGAAGCTGCAGGAATGATATTCATAGGTCCTCGTCCTCAAGCTATTGAGATCATGGGTGACAAGCTAAGTGCTAAGGCAGCAGTTGAGAATTTTGATGTTCCATTAGTGCCAGGGACTGAAGGTGAAGTAAAAGACGTAGACGAAGCATTAGAATTGGCTCACGCTATTGGATTTCCTGTGATGATAAAAGCCAGTGCAGGTGGTGGTGGAAAGGGGATGAGAATTGTACACAATCCTGACGAATTTGCCTCTCAAATGCAACGTGCAGTGAGCGAAGCGACCAATAGTTTTGGAAATGGTGCTGTATTTGTGGAGAAGTACATTCAGAATCCCCGTCATATTGAAATTCAAATATTGGCAGACGAATATGGACATGTAGTTCATCTTTTTGAACGTGAATGTTCGATTCAACGTAGGCACCAGAAGGTAATAGAAGAAGCACCATCTGTGGTGTTAACACCTGAGCTAAGAGAAGCGATGGGTGCAGCCGCCGTTAGTGTTGCTAAGGCCTGTAACTACCGAGGGGCAGGTACAGTAGAATTTATTTTTGAACCAGGAGGCAAGTTTTATTTCTTGGAAATGAACACAAGGTTACAAGTAGAACATCCTGTGACTGAACAAATTACCGGTAAAGATTTAGTTAAGGAGCAGATCTATATAGCCCAAGGTAAAACCTTGTCCTTTACTCAGGAAGAGCTCAGTATCCAAGGTCATTCCATAGAGGTTCGAGTATATGCAGAGGACGCTGTAGCTAATTTTATGCCTGGTACAGGAATTTTAAAAGAGTACCGACGTCCACAAGGATTAGGGGTTAGAGTAGACGATGGAATGGAGCAAGGAATGGAAGTGAGTATCTATTATGATCCAATGATCGCTAAATTGATCACATTCGCTCCAACTCGTCCTGAGGCCATAGCACGTATGAAGCGTGCTATTAGTGAGTACCGAATTTCTGGCGTTCAAACTACGCTGGATTTCGCTGAATATGTGATGAATCATGATGCTTTTGTTTCAGGAAAGTTCGACACGCACTTTGTGCAGAATTATTTCACACCTGAATCTCTAATTCCCGAAAACGAAGCTCTAGAGGCAATAGGCGCTGCAGCTTTAGCAAGTATGCTTCAAGAAAATAAAGCAAGTCAAAAAACGGTAATCAATGAAAAGCCAAGTAGATGGAAGGCGAATAGGGGGTAATAGCATTCTTTTACTCTTCGTTCTTTTTGGGAACTCGCTTTGGAGTCAAAAAACGACGGATACTTTGAGTGTATCAAATGATGCAACTGGAGTTCTGACTGGTCAGCTTATTGTTCATGGTGACACCATACCATGGTCGGTCTTGGATGAAGTACTATTTGTGCCAAAACCAACCTTGACGGACTACCAGGCAAGGAGAAATTATTATAGTTTAACAAAGAAGGTGAAGCGTGTCTATCCGTATGTGAGAGAAGCTGCGCTTAGAATGGATACATTGAATAGACAGCTAGAGGGTATCAACAAGCGACATCAGAAAAAGAAGTATATCAAGGACTATCAAAAGTTTTTAGAAGATCGTTTTGAGCCAGAACTAAGGAAATTGACAAGAAGTGAAGGTCAAATCTTAAGCAAGCTCATTTATAGAGAAACAGGAACGAGTGTATTTGAAATCATCAAGACCTATCGCAATAGATTCTCTGCACGAATTTGGTCATTAACAGCATGGTGGTATGACATAGACTTGAAACGTCCCTATGATCCTATGGTAGACCCAGAGGATAAATTAATAGAGAATATACTGGTAAGAAATTTTATTTCTGGTGCCTTGGTTCCTGCTCATGGAGATGAACTCCTGCGAGATCAACAGTAAATACTTGAGTATCTGTTTTCTGACGACTTTTCCAGTAGGTACTGTATGTGTCGTCAAAAGAAGTTCTATGTTCAAGTACTTCATCTGCATTACCCATTAAGGTCATACACAATTCTGATACCTCGCGAAGTGCACCGAATCCACCACCAAAGGCCGTAGCGTAGTCGAAACAAGATTTTGACCTCATGAAATCCCTAGTTATAGGATTGGAACCATGGCTAATTAAGAATCGAACACCAACCTTCTCAGCGACATTAATATCGAGTACGTCATCAAAACAAAAACCAATTTGATCCGGAGTGATATTGTGTTTTGAGCAGATATGATCTAATACAACGGTCTTGTCTTTAGCCCCCATATAGATGGCATCAAAGTGCTCACGCTTCGCAAAATAAGCCCCGGTTGGATTGTTTACTCCAGTTACAATCGCAAAAACCGGTAATGACTGCCCTAGGGTTAAATAGCTGGAGAAGCGAAGTAGGTTTAATCCCATTGCATCAACCTCATTAAAAGAACTTTCACCACGGTCATTTTTTGTTCCTGGATGGAATACGCCATCCCAGTCAAACAACCACATTTTGATCTGAGCTAACCGCTCTGCGATGGCCATTTCATCATTTAAGAATTCTCCAGAGAATGCCGCTTCCATTAGTGTAAATCTTGTATATCAATCATGCCCACGACTACTCCGTTATCCTCTACAATGATGGTATCTATTTGGCAGTCTTTAAACATTTGTTCTGCATCGATTAAAAGCGAAGAGGAGGCTATGGTCTTCGGATGGTTTGAAACGAAAGATGATAAATTGGCAGTAGATGCATCGCCCCCTTTGGTAATGAATCTACGAAGATCACCATCAGTGAAGATCCCAATAGCACGGCCGTTCTCGTCAATGATACTACAGGCTCCTAAGCTAGATGTAGTCATTTGGACTAAGGCCGTCGTTATAGTATCTGCAGCTAAGGCGGTTGGATTGTCTTTGCGCATGGCTTGACCAACGCGATGGGTGAGTAGATTCGTGTGTTTTACGAATTGATCTGTACCCATTGTAGTAAGGTGATTATTGGTGAGATTCTTCATGATAGACCAGGGCACAGTGACAGCGTGTGCACCTACTTCTAGAGCGTCTCTTACATGCTGAGCATTACGAACAGAGCTGAACATGATTTTACTATCGTACCCATAATGCTCTACCGCTTCTACGCAGTCCGCCACAAGTGCTAGTGCATCGGTTCCTTGATCTTGTAATCTACCTACTAAAGGGCAGATGTACGTTGCTCCGGCTGCCATAGCCATGTAGGCTTGTTGCAAGGTATAAACAAGATGGAGGTTTACTTTGAAGCCTTCATCTGTAAGTGCTTTGCATGCCTTTGTCCCCTCGAGGCTCATCGGAATTTTATAGACTGTACTGTTCTTGTCTAAACCCAGTGCATCTTGACGCTTGGCTTCTGCGATAATCTCGTCCGCAGTAGTTCCTAAAGCCTCTATTTGGAGGATAGGCACCTTTTTACTCAGGGCCATGATAGCGCCATCTATATCCGTAATGCCATG
>CAJJCK010000131.1 GCA_905182675.1 uncultured Cryomorphaceae bacterium
TACAACCAACTACCCTCGGCGAATTCATTGTTGAGAACCAGCAAGATTTCCCCTATGCAACAGGGGAACTTAGTCATTTATTAACCTCTATTCGACTGGCCGCTAAGGTGGTAAACCGAGAAATCAACAAGGCTGGTCTTGTTGATATTCTAGGTGCCATAGGCAGGAAGAATATTCAAGGTGAAGCACAGCAAAAATTAGATGTTATCGCTAATGACACTTTTATGCGTGCGCTCAGAAGTATGGGACAAGTTTGTGGGGTCGCTTCAGAAGAAGAAGAATACTTCGTGAGCTTCGATGACGACATCCATCACGAAGCAAAATATATAGTTCTCATGGATCCGTTAGACGGTTCAAGCAATATTGATGTAAATGTCAGTGTTGGGACTATTTTCTCTATCTACCGAAGAATAACACCTGTTGGTAGCCCTGTGACACTGGAAGATTTTCTACAACCTGGCGACGCTCAAGTTGCAGCTGGTTATGTTGTCTACGGTTCATCTACTATGCTTGTGTATAGCACAGGGAGCGGTGTGAATGGATTCACTCTAGACCCTAGTATTGGTGTATTTTGTCTATCTCATCCCAATATGCACATCCCTGAAACAGGTAAAATATACAGTGTTAATGAAGGGAATTATGTTCATTTCCCTGAAGGTGTAAAACAGTATATCAAATATTGTCAAGAATATGACGAAGCCTCTGGAAGACCATATACCTCCAGATATATAGGCTCATTAGTTTCTGATTTTCATCGCAATCTTATCAAAGGTGGGGTCTATCTTTATCCCACAGGAACTATGGCTCCAAAAGGTAAACTAAGGCTCCTGTACGAGTGTAACCCACTCGCCTTTATTGTTGAACAAGCAGGCGGTACCGCAACAGACGGAAAGCGTAGAATTATGGAACTTCAGCCGAGCGAATTGCACGAACGAGTTCCATGCTTCATAGGCTCTCCTAAAATGGTGGATACAGCCCATGCGTTTTTACGCAAATACGAAGAATAAGCATTGGAACTGGCAGATATATTATCACTTTACGACCATCACCCCTTAGTAAAAGAATTAATTTCTGCCTCTAACAGTGGTACTCAAGCTTCTATAGGTTTTAGGGCGGCCAGTTGCTCGCATACTGCTGTATTAACAGCTGCTACTTATCTCAGTACTGGTAAGGCACAACTTATTGTCACTAACAGTAAAGAGGATGCCGCATACTTACAAAATGACTTAGAGAAACTACTGGGGAAAGCACCGTGTTATTTTTATCCAGCGTCCTACCGTAGGCCGTATGAAATAGAACAAACTGACAATGCGAATGTCCTACTTCGCGCTGAAGTTTTAAATCACTTAAGCAGTAGACGTCGTCCCCCGATAGTGATCACCTATACCGATGCACTTTTTGAAAAAGTTGTGACTAGAAAGGAGCTAGAAACTAATACCTTAAAATTACATGTCGGTGAGCGTATTAGTCTCGAATTCCTAAACGAGGCCCTTTTTGAGTATCAGTTTGAAAGGGTAGACTTTGTCGTTCATCCAGGTCAATTCTCTGTTCGTGGGGGAATAGTTGATATTTTTTCTTTCTCAAAAGACCACCCCTATCGCGTTGAGTTCTTTGACGATGAGGTGGAGAGTATTCGCTATTTCGACATAGAAACACAAAGGGCGGTTGGACGTGCCACAAAAATGAGTATTGTACCCAATGTTGAAAATAAATCCTTCCTCGAGACTCGAGTCACCTTCCTAACTTATTTACCAAAAGACACCACCATATGGGTAGACACTCCGTCCATGGTCGTTGCACGGCTGGAAAGACTCATGGAACTGGCGCATGAAACCTATGGCAATCTAGGGGAGACTATTAAACGAGCGACACCAAGTGAGCTTTTCTTATCCGGTAGCGCACTCAAGCGGAGTCTTATGGAGTATTCGAGGGTGGAGTTTGGACGTCCAGAATGGCACAGCACAACCATGGAGAGTAAGGCATTACCGCAACGTGCATTTAATAAAGATTTCTCACTCCTTGCGCAAACACTTTTAAACGCAGAGAAGACTGATGTCAAAACAGTTTTGATGTGTTCAAACCCAAAGCAGATTCAGCGATTTGCTGCCATTTTTGAAGATATTAAACTTCTGCCCACCTATAGCACAACAGAGGTCGCTCTGCACGAAGGGTTCGAGGATGGTCATGCAGGACTATACCTGTACACAGATCATCAGATATTCGATCGCTACCAACGGTTCAATATAAAAAATGGCGCTCAAAAAAAACAAGCCATAACTCTGGAGCAAATCAATGCTCTTGAATTTGGCGACTTTGTAACCCATGTTGATCACGGTGTAGGTAAGTTCGGTGGATTACAAAAAGTAGACAACAACGGTACCATTCAAGAAGCAATTAAACTGGTTTATAGGGACAATGACATACTATATGTCAGTATACACTCTTTACATAAAATCAGTAAATACAACGGAAAAGACGGTACGGCGCCACAACTTCATAAATTAGGTAGTGCGCAATGGCAAACACTGAAAAAGAAGACAAAAGCAAAAGTTAAAAAAATTGCCTTTGACCTTATACAGCTCTATGCCAAGAGAAAAGAAGCTATTGGCTTCCCCTGCGCACCGGATAGTTATTTACAACATGAACTTGAAGCGAGCTTCGTCTATGAAGACACTCCTGATCAGGTAAGCTCTACTGAGGCCATTAAAAAGGATATGGAAAGTACCATGCCTATGGACCGACTGATCTGTGGCGATGTTGGTTTCGGGAAGACCGAAATTGCTATACGCGCAGCATTCAAAGCTGCCGCCAACGGAAAACAAGTCGCTGTATTAGTACCTACTACCATACTGGCCTTCCAACACTTCAAGACCTTTACACAGCGACTAAGTAATTTTCCAGTCACGGTAGATTATATCAATAGATTCCGCAGTGCTGCACAACAGAGGGAGACTGTTAAAAAGTTAGCAACAGGAGAAATAGACATACTCATAGGAACCCACAAGCTTGTCAGTAAATCTGTTATATTCAAAGACTTAGGTCTGTTAATCATAGATGAAGAACAAAAATTCGGTGTAGGTGTAAAAGACAAAATAAAATCACTCAAGGTGAATGTAGATACCCTTACACTAACTGCCACGCCCATCCCAAGAACACTTCAGTTCTCTCTAATGGCAGCACGTGATTTGAGTATAATGACTACTCCTCCGCCGAACAGACAACCCATTGAAACCGAGCTTATAGGATTCAACGAAGAAGCCATTCGCAATGCTATTAGCTATGAGATTCAGCGTGGTGGACAAGTATTCTTTATCAACAATCGCGTTAGTAATATTCAAGAAGTAGCTGGCATGATTAGTAGGCTTGTACCAGACGCATCCATAGGAATTGGACATGGACAGATGGATGGTAAGAAACTTGAAAAAGTCATGCTCGACTTTATGGATGGCAAATTTGATGTGCTCGTTGCAACCTCTATTATAGAAAGTGGACTCGACGTTCCTAATGCCAATACCATTCTGATCAATAATGCGAACCATTTTGGAATGTCAGACTTGCATCAGATGCGCGGCCGTGTAGGGCGTTCCAACAAAAAAGCGTTTTGTAAGCTCATCACACCACCGCTCACCACACTCACAGATGAGGCTAGAAAACGCCTTAAAGCCCTGGAACAATTCACGGATCTTGGAAGCGGTTTCAAAATCGCTATGAAAGATTTGGAGATCAGAGGTGCTGGGGATATGCTTGGAGGAGAACAAAGCGGATTTATATCAGATATGGGCTTTGATACTTACCAGAAAATTCTGGCCGAGGCAGTAAAAGAATTACAAGAAAATGAATTCCAAGACCTCTATGAGCAAAAAGTCAAAGAGAAAGGATCTGACTTTGTTGATGAGGTACAAATAGACTCGGATCTAGAATTACTCATTCCGGATCATTATGTCAATAACATCGAAGAGCGACTTAAACTATATCAAAGATTAGGCGCAATAGACTCTACGGAAGAACTTGATATCTTTAAACTTGAACTAGAGGATAGGTTTGGACCTGTTCCACAGACCGTTGAAGCGCTACTCTATTCAGTTCGTGTAAAATGGCTGGCGAAACATATTGGATTTTCCAAGCTCATTATCAAAGGTGGTAAGCTGATCGGTCATTTTGCCGCGGAAAATAATTCAGCCTACTATCAATTACCCATCTTCTCTGCTATATTAAACTATCTGCAGCGAAATCCCAGAAAAATACAAGTCAAGCAGAAGGGTGAAAAATTGACATTTGTAGTCCAAGACATCATTGCATTAGAACAAATACATAGCATTTTAGAAGACATCACGGCTACTGAAAAAACAACATGAACCAAATGAAAGTAGATCAGTACCTGGAAAAGCGAATAGCAGAGCTCAGTCAACATCAACAAACGTTTCAAAGACTGTTCTATTTTTTAGAAGACCAAGAACTCCTGTTTATACCCAATGGAGAAAGTTGGGCGGCCATTGAGTGCATAGAACATCTCAATTTCGTTTCAGAACACTACTTACCCCAGCTCACTGCAATATGTAAGTCTCATGCCAACGCTATAGAGCAAAGAGAGATTTCCCTTAACATGCCTTCTATTTTTATCCGAAAACTCATGACCAATAATGCCGACTCTTGGAGCATTAGTATGCGCACATCGGGAAAATTAAAACCACGAAGACTTCAAAATCTTGGTCATAAATTCAGTTCACAAAAGGCCATGGAAAACTTCATTGCTGATCTAGATCAACTTAAGAAAATTGTTAGCATCATAGGCTCAAGCAGGACCTTATGCAACGCCAAGCTGAGTACAACAAGACCCTTATTAAAAATAAAATCCTTGACTGCTATTGAGTATTTGATTCCCCATGTAGGACGTCATCTAAACCAGGCCGAGCGAATTCTTAACGGTGGACATCTTGAGCGTGAGCAACATTCCAATAACACAGACATCATCTACCCCAACAGCGCTGAAAGAATAGAATAGTATTTAAGTTACTTCAAAAAAAAACCGGTTGCTGAGCAACCGGTTTTTTTTGCCTTCTATTTCAAATGAATGCTATAAGACTTTGATCCAAAGTTTTCCGCCATACTGGCCATTAAAACCTGATTCTCTTGCTTGCTTCGCAGATTCATAGTTGTTGAATTTTAGCAGGAACACATAGAACATATTATTACTTGGATCTTGGAATAAATCAGAACCAACGCCCTGTGAACGCAACTTATTTTGAAGTTTAGCAGCGTTGTTCCTTGCACCGAAAACACCTGCTGTTACATAATATCCCTGCGATCCCGCCTGAACATTACCCGCATACTGGGTAGGATCGTATCCTTTAATGTTACTGTTCGTTCGACCACCTTGTGGTGTGTTCGGATAAGTAGCTATTGTACCCCCGTTCCCTGATGGGTTCGTATTATTTAGCGTTCCATCTGGATTAGATCCATTAGAATTTAGGATAGAACCGCCTTGACTCGATTGAGAATTATTTGCTGCTGCCTCAGCCGCTGCAGTAGTTAACTCACTTTTCATGGCTTCTTTTTCAGCGTCAAACAAGGCCTTCTGCCCTTCTGTAACCTCATCTTTAAACTCATCTAAGCGATCATTTAAAAGATCTTCTAAATCACCAGACTGTCGACGTTGACGATCCTTAAGTTTTTTGATTTCATTCTCAAGACGCTTGTCTTTTTTGCTTTCACCAAAAGAATAGCGAAGCATGAACTCATGGGAGTTACCCAAGGCAAAACCATAGGTATTCAAAGAGAAGTCATAAGCGTAGCCCATGGTAATGTTTTCCGTGAGGTGAACACCTGCATTACCAGTAACAGCATAAGAAGAGCGGTAAGCTGCACCTACAAAGAAATACTCATTATGGTTAAACATCAAGCCAGCATCAACCTGAGGAATAGTAACCTGATTCGCTCTTACTGTTAAATAAGGACTTAAAGTCATTAAACCCTTTTGCATTTGAACGTCATACTGCGTGTTTACCACGAAGTGACGCATGTATTGATACTGGAACGGGCTGATGATATAATTATCACTAAAATCAATAGCTGGAGCTAATAAATTTGGTATTGCAGCACCAATATTGAAATCTCCGAATTTTAGATTAAACCCGAAATTCAGATCAAATGTTCCTCTATTGAGTTGTGAATACAAGACGGGGTCTAATTCGTCTTGAACGCGAATACCAGCTATGTTTATCGTGTTATTTACATAACCTCCTCCCATTCCTAGGCTCAAACTATTCTCATCCGAGAACTTTACATGCCATGCATAAGAACCATAGAATCCTGAACGCGAGACTATATCTGTTACATCATTAAAGGCATAACCGCTATATCCGAATTTAAGATCGTTTTGATTGCCGTTGAACGACATAAACTGCGTTTCAGGGGAACCTTGAACATCAGTCCACTGTCGACGATTTAATACGGTGATTTCCGTTTTTCCGTCGATACCACTAAATGCCGGGTTGAATAGATATGCCGTATTTAGATAATTTGAAATCAAAGGGAGCTGTTGCGCTTTTGCTGTTATACTCCCTAACAGTATCGCTACTATTAAAATTGAATTTTTCATACTTAGAAATTGTTAAGGATAGTTACTGCTGCCTTGACCCTAATCTCATTATTATGGGTGAGAACATAGTAGTACGTGCCATCTTCAAGGTTAGCACCACCGTCTGTGGTACCACCCCACATGTTATTGTAAATTTCTTGAGAATAGACTGGCGTACCCCAGCGAGTATACACATTAAACTCACAGTCATCACCCGCGGTAACTCCACTAAGGTCCAAGACGTCATTCTTGCCATCCGAGTTAGGAGTAATGACGTTTTGAATATTTCCGTAAATAGTAGCGTAAATAATGGTCGAATCTTGTTCTTTTACAAAAACCTGAACACTTGCCGTATCTGTACATCCATTTATATCTTCTACTTCAATGTAGTAGGTAATTGTATCAACCGTAGGTAACGCATCAGTACTTGCACCTTGCTGGTTACTAAAGGTTGAGGGCGCATCTGCAAACCAATAATAGCTCACTCCACCGTTAGAACTTAGCGTTGTACTCTGTCCTGGACTGATGATTTGAGGTGAAGCAGTCGCTGATGCCACGAGGGTGTAATTATAGACATCTAATGTGTCTACTGTTTTACATTGATTCACACCAAAGGCCTCTATAACATATTGACCAGGAACAGTTATGTAATTTTGTTTACCTACAAATAGTCCTCCATTCCAAGCGAAATTTAAAGCGTTACTATTCAGGGAAATTAGAAGGCTGTCATAAGCACAAATCCCTAAAGAATCTCCTGGAAGGATATTGATGTTTGGAAAGTTTACAAAGTTCACAGTGGTTTCGTTCGTGATGAATGAACAAGCCTCGTTGGTCACCAACAGTCTATAATCTGCTGTATCCGCAACTATTGAAGTATCAATGGTAATCCAAGGCATGGTGTCATTAGCAATACTTAACCAATTTGAAGATCCGGAAGGATAGGCGATTTGCCATTGGTATTCCCAAGAATCGTTCAACACGGTATCCGTTGCAGTGAGCAATGTACTATCTGTTAAACATAAAGTCGTAGTTGGCAAAGACTGTCCAGGCCAAGGCTGATTTAAAACAATCGTGGAAGGAACTGTATCCACTATCACTGAGAACGCGGAGGAAGTGTCTGTACATCCGCCAGGCACAGAAATCACCTCTAAATACCACTGGCTCGTCGTATCAACATCTATAGAAGTAAGTGTGTCATTAACGGATGGATACCAAACCGTATCACCGAAAACATCTAGACTGTCATTTTTCAACCATTGAAATTTATAGCCTAAAATCCCTGGTGAAGGGAATGAAAAATATTCCAACGTAGCAACTGTTCCTA
The DNA here is from genome assembly GCA_905182675.1 of uncultured Cryomorphaceae bacterium. Classification (GTDB taxonomy): domain Bacteria; phylum Bacteroidota; class Bacteroidia; order Flavobacteriales; family Schleiferiaceae; genus UBA10364. The sequence goes on from CAJJCK010000131.1 coordinate 7,902, forward strand.
AACACATTCGGATAGAATCAATGCCAATATAGTTAACGCCAGCACCAGAATTGGCGAATACCTCTGATCCTGGCATGTAAGAGTTGATGGTAGTATCCATTGATGTCGACTCACAAAGCGCTGCGTTAACTTCTAAAGCATATGCCCCTGATACGGTAACAAATAGAGTGTCATCTGTTTCACCAGCTATGGCTCCACCTCCAGATAACCATTGATACGTGTATGACTGTCCTGCAGGAGGAGTATCTGCTACAAGGAGCGCTGTATCTCCTTCACAAAAAGTAATGTCTCCAGCTTTGTCAAACCAATTATACGCAGACATACTAGTGATTGGGTTCGCACCAATAATAACATTTGAAATGGTATCACTAATTCTTAATGGATTAGTAGAGACTAGTCTAAAGGAATAGATACCTTGAGGTAGTGCATCTGGAACAATGACATCAATGGCATTGCCAGTGCTGGCACCATATGCCAGTAATGGGGCTGTAGATACGAATGAACCACTAAAGTTTCCGGAACCATTGCTGATTTCTACGGAAAATGTGTTACCTACATTAAAAGGTGATGAAATATCGAAACCAAATACAATACTATCTCCCTGACAGGCTTGTAAACTAATAGACTCATTAGTGGTCGATTGTCCATTCATAGACAACGATCCAATAATCATCATCGAGAGTAAAAATTTTCTCATAGAATTTTTTGGGTTAAGTTCACACAGTGTTTCCACTATGACTTTGCTAATTTCGCACTTGAAAAGCAATAACCGTGCTACGAATACTCATTAAACAGGACATTCTATCAACAGGCTAACATAATTGATTCACGCTTACGCGTGAAATCTCTAACTACACCCTATGACCCAGGATCTAAAGCAAAGTTTAACGACACTCATCTTAAATCATGATGATCTACAAGGAGTTGCGCTACAGGAAAAATTAGTAGCGCTTTTAGACTCAAATATTCCCTATTACAATTGGAGTGGGTTCTACTTCATGAACAATGAAAAACGGCAGCTTGAGATTGGCCCGTATGCGGGTGCGAAAACAGATCATATTACTATTCCATTTGGAAAAGGGATCTGCGGTCAGGTTGCGGAAAGCGGAATATCTTTTGAGGTGCCTGATGTTGAGCAACAGGATAATTACCTAGCGTGTAGTATAGACACAAAAAGTGAAATCGTGGTACCTATGTTTCTTGGAGAACGACTTATCGGACAGATAGATATTGACTCTCATTCTGTAGATCCTTTCACCGCTGAAGACCATGAATTATTATCATGGATTGCAGCGTTTGTAGCCCAGCGTCTTTAGGCTTGCATGCGGATTGCATCTACAGGATTCAACCGAGACGCCATCCATGCAGGGATAAAACCAGATATCAAACCAATAGCTCCACTCAGTCCTAAACCAACTAAAACGTTTTCCAAGCTTAAAAAAATCTCGAAATCAAATGCTCTAGCCGCCGCATAGGCACCGAGCCATACAAGCATTAGACCAGCCACACCACCTAAAAGGCACAAGACGACGCTTTCCGTAAGGAATTGGATAAGTACTACGAAATTTTTAGCACCAAGCGCTTTTTGAATACCAATCTCATTCGTACGTTCTCGGACGCTCACAAACATGATGTTGGCAATTCCGAAGCCTCCTACTAGAATTGAAAAACCACCAATAACAGTTCCTACGAGGCCTAAAACACCAAAAAGACTGTCCAACTGTCTTGAAATTAAAGATGGGTCATTCAGTGCAAAGTCGTCATCAGCCCCTGGTCTAAGTCTTCGAATAGAACGCATTATACCTGTTAATTCATCTTTTAACTGCCCCAAGGAAACATCTTCTTTGGCGCTGATCATGATTAAATTACCGTCATTTCGATCAGTATTTACCACGGTTCTTACAAATTTGAATGGAACCAGAACCATTTTGTCATAGCTCTGACCAACAATACTCTCACCGACCTTTTCAAACACGCCAATAACAGATAATTTCTGACCTCGAATACTGATTTTCTGTCCGATCGGATTCTCTCCGGATACAAACAAACCTTCTGCGATATTTGACCCTATAATACAATATGGTTTTCCACCACTCATTTCAGATTCTGTAAAGTATCTACCGCCGGCAAGTTCGAAATCCCAGATTTGATTATACTCAAACGTTACTCCCAAAACATCAACACCTCCTGCATCCATACCATTGCGCTTTGCCGTAGTACCGCCCAGTGATGTTCCAAATGCGATGTTCTCAGAAAACCGACTCCGTTTACGCAATAAATCTGCCTCTTTACTTAAAGGGACTGGTCTGTTAAGATACTTCCACCAAGCGTATTCGCCTCCGCCTCCCCAAGGCCATTTTTGAACGTAAACAACATTATCACCAAGCTGGCTAACGCTATCTCTTATGTTTTTTTCTAAGGAGTCTACAATAGAGTAAACTAAGATGATTGCGAAGATGCCAATGGTAATACCAAGTAGGGATAAAAAAGTCCTTAACTTATTCACTGTCAAAGAGATGAGAGCAAAAAATAAACTTTCTTTTATGAGTCTGATAATAAGGATCACAGGGCAAGAGGTTTCTTCCAAAATTAGGTGATTAATTATATAATAAGGAGGTGGAAAATATTACTTTTGACTCTTCTAATTTATCTCACTTCAAAGACGAATACCATGCGCATTCAAAACGCACTTATTTCTGTTTTCCACAAGGACGGCTTAGGGCCAATCGTAGATGCACTTAATGCAGCAGGTACTAACATTTATTCTACAGGTGGTACACAGGCTTTTATCGAAGAGCGCGGAATCTCAGTCGAGCGTGTTGAGGACTTAACATCGTACCCTTCTATACTTGGAGGGAGAGTTAAAACCCTGCATCCCAAGGTCTTTGGCGGTATCCTGTCAAGACGAGAAAACGAGAGTGACCGGGCACAAATGGATGAATTTGACATTCCTTATTTCGATTTAGTGATCGTAGACCTTTATCCGTTTGAAGCGACTCTTGCTTCTGGAGCATCGGAAACAGATATCATTGAAAAAATAGACATCGGTGGTATCTCACTTATCCGTGCAGCCGCTAAAAATTTTAAGGATTGCTGGATTATTTCGAACAGAAATCAATACACAGAAGCACTATCGATTCTACAAGGTGAGCATGGTGCAACACTTGATGTCAGACGTAAATATGCACTCGAAGCATTCGACGAGAGTAGTCATTATGACACAGCTATATACCGCTATTTCGCTGGTGATATATTGGATTTGAAGGTTTCAAACAGAACACAGCAGGCGCTTCGGTATGGTGAGAATCCTCATCAAGAAGCAGCTTTTTATGGCAATATAGATGATGCTCTTGAACAGATTCATGGCAAGGCATTGAGCTACAACAATTTACTCGATATTGACGCGACAGTAAATTTAATAAAGGAGTTTGAGGACACTACTATAGCGATTGTTAAGCACAACAATGCCTGTGGCCTAGCAACCCGCCCCACATTAGAGCAGGCTTGGGATGACGCCTTGGCAGGAGATTCCGTGAGTGCTTTCGGTGGAGTGATCGCTTCCAATAGAGTAGTAGACACTGCCACTGCATTAAAAATGAATTCCTTGTTTTTTGAGGTACTCATGGCACCTGGGTTTGATGAAGATGCCTTGGTCATTTTAAAAAGTAAGAAAAACAGAGTACTTCTTTTAATGAAGGATTTTGAAGTTCCGGCATACAGTATACGGAGTGTTCTGAATGGAACTCTCGTCCAAGCAAGAGATCAAAAAACTGAGTCTATTCGGGATATGAATACCGTTACCGACTTAGCCCCCACAAAAGAGCAGTTTCAAGATCTGCTGTTTGCAGCTAAAGTATGTAAGCATACTAAAAGTAATACCATTGTCTTGGCAAAAGGAGGACAGTTATTAGGCTCAGGAACTGGACAAACATCAAGAGTGGACGCCCTGAATCAGGCTATAGAAAAGGCAGCTAGGTTTAATTTCAGCCTGGAAGGCGCCGCGATGGCTTCAGATGCATTCTTTCCATTTCCAGACTGTGTAGAGATTGCCAAAAACGCCGGTATTAGCTGCGTAGTTCAACCTGGAGGTTCTATTCGAGACAAAGAAAGCATTGAATTCTGTAACAGTCATAAAATGACAATGGTTACTACAGGAATTCGTCATTTTAAGCACTAATTTTTATTACCTTGAAGGCATGGGTTGGTTAAGTTTCATGACAGAAGATATAGCGATTGACTTGGGTACAGCCAATACGCTAATTACATATCAAGACAAGGTGGTCGTAGACTCACCTTCAATTGTTGCGATGGACAGGCGCACTGGACAGATCATTGCTGTAGGCAAGGAGGCTCGTCAAATGCACGGAAAAACGCACGAAAACATCAAGACCATACGTCCCTTAAAGGATGGTGTCATTGCTGATTTTGAAGCATCTGAGCACATGATACGTGAGCTCATAAAAAGTATTCCGGCTTTTAAGAAGCGCTTATTCCCTCCAAGTTTAAGAATGGTTATTTGTATTCCTTCAGGAATAACAGAAGTAGAAAAAAGAGCCGTAAAAGACAGTGCAGAGCACGCTAATGCAAAGGAAGTATATCTTATACATGAGCCCATGGCTGCTGCCGTAGGTATTGGCGTAAATGTTCTTGAGCCTAAAGGAAATATGATCATTGATATTGGTGGTGGAACCACGGAGATTGCGATCCTTGCAATGGGTGGTATTGTCTGTGACAAAAGCATCAAAGTCGCCGGAGACGTGTTTACGAATGACATTGCCATGTACATGCGTGCCCAGCACAACCTATTTGTTGGTGAACGAACCGCAGAAAGTATTAAAATCTCAGTAGGTGCCGCGCTTGAGGATTTAGATGATGCACCTGAGCCTTTTGCTGTTCAAGGAAGAGATTTATTAACAGGTAAGCCTAAGCAAGTTCTTGTCACCCATGGTGAAGTGGCCCGTGCACTCGAAAAGAGCATCACGAGAGTTGAAGACGCTGTTATGGAGGCCTTGAGTAATACGCCGCCGGAATTAGCCGCAGATATTTACAACTCGGGGATATACTTAGCTGGTGGAGGTTCTATGCTTAGAGGTTTAGACAAACGCATCTCTAGAAAAACTGATCTTCCTGTATATGTTGCAGAGGATCCGTTGAGGGCTGTTGTTCGAGGTACTGGTATTGTCCTGAAGAATATCGAGCATTACAAGAATATACTAGAAAGCTAATTCCACTCCGCTATGCAGCAACTGATACTTTTCATATCAAAGTATCGTAATAACCTGTTGTTCATAGCTTTGTTGCTGTTGGCACTAGTTCGTCATTCCTTAAAAAACCCTGTTTCAGAGCACCACTTGAATAAAACCCTATCTAGTGCTTCTGCAGAGTTTCAGAACTTCACCTCCAACTGGAAACACTATTGGTCCTTAGACGAGGTTAACGAGGAATTAACTCGTGAGAATTCCGCCTTAAAAGCGTCACTTTTTCAAAATCCGCATCCAAGCTTTGCCCAAAGTACGGAGTACTCCTTCATACCCACAAAGGCCATAGAATACTCTTATAAAAAATTAAACAACTACATTCTTATTGATGCCGGGCGCCTTAAGGGGGTTAAAGAGGGAATGGGTGTTATAAGCTCGACAGGATGGATAGGAACAGTGACTAAAACCACAAAAAGTTTTGCGTTTGTTACCCCTTTTATTCACTCGAAGGG
>CAJJCK010000132.1 GCA_905182675.1 uncultured Cryomorphaceae bacterium
CTCCATTATACATCCAAAGACCATTCAACCCATGCAACGAAGGTCTATTCCGCTACACATAAAAAGCTTCATGGACCCTACAGCGGCTGGTACCGTAATTAGCGGAGTGGGTATCTCGAATCCGGAAATGGCTAACTTCATATTAAAGAGGAACCAGGCTCTGCTTGTGATCAGTACAACTGATTTAGCCTTTATCGTAGAACGCCATCTGAGTGCTGTATATGAGCTATTCGCCAGTAATGGGATAGTGGTCAACCTCATGAGAAACACGGCGACTAAGGCCATCTTCTGTATCGATAATGACCGCATTATTGTACCCAAAGTAATCCGAGAATTGGAGATCACCTTCCAAGTAGAGCTTCAAGAAAAGGTAGAGCTCTTAACGATACGCCATTATTCTAGTGAAGATGAGCGGAGAGAGACTCAAGGACTCCATATTTTACAGGAGCAAAGATCGCCAGATACGGTTCAGTTTGTTTTTAAACGGTCTTAAGCGCAGCCAATATTTTAGCGCCTAAATCTCTACCCATTTTCTCAAAACTTTCCTGAGTCCATCCAGCTATATGAGGAGTTATGATCACATTGTCCAACAGCAGTAATGCGCTCAATGCTACTGGTAGTTCAGCATCAAATAACGAAGTGAAACTTGAGTTTTCATATTCAAGGACATCAAGACCGGCACTCAATACAAGACCAGATTCTAGTGCCGCCAATAGTGCCGTCGTATTTGTGATTTGTCCACGTGCTGTATTTATAAAATGAACAGGTTTTGCAAATCCATTAAAGAATACCTCATCAGCGAAGTAGTGGGTCTCATTGTTGTAAGGCAAATGAATACTAACCACATCTACTTCTGCCTGTAGCTTTTCTAAGCTACATTCTATCATCGTACCCTCAGTATAGTCAAAACGATATTTATCGTACGTATATACCTGAACACCCATAGCGTATAGAAGTCTTGAAAATTCAGCTCCCATCACTCCATACCCTATGATGCCTACTTTGAGCGCGTGTATTTCTCGGCCTTTGTTTTCTTCTCGTAACCAAATACCTTTTCGTACTTCCACCCCAGCCCTTGGCAAGTGGTTTAAAGCACTTAACAACATAGCTAAAGCATGTTCTGCTACTGCTCTAGAGTTGCCTTCTGGGACCCGAATACAAGTAATGCCTTGTAATTTAGCTTGACTTAAGTCTATGTTTTCTAGACCCGCACCCATTCGTCCTATCACTTTTAGATGGGGGAATTGAGATAGAAATTTCGCGTTAATAGGCATCCTGGATCGAATAACCAACACGGTACATTCAAAGTATGAAACTGGAAAATCTAGTAACGGCCTGGTATAATCCTTGATCAACTCTAAGCCTCCTTGAACGAGGGCCTCCTCTAAAAAAGGATGCGTATCATCCAGTAATAAAGCCTTCATCAGTAACCTATGATAAGCCTTCCGATTTGGAAGTAAATGATCAATCCAATCACGTCGTTGGCAGTCGTTATAAAAGGTCCTGTGGCTAAGGCTGCATCTATCTTAAACCTGTTGAGCATCAAAGGAATAAATGTTCCAAATAAAGAAGCAAAAACAATTACCGTAAGTAGAGAGATACTAACGGTTAACGTAATCAATTGGTCATAGCCTAATAATAAGCCTGCACCATACATCACTACCGAAAGGATGAGTC
>CAJJCK010000133.1 GCA_905182675.1 uncultured Cryomorphaceae bacterium
CTGCAGGCTCTTTTGATGTTCAGTCAGGCACTATTTCGAGTATCAATGATGGAAACTGGCATCACATAGCCGTTACTTGGGACAGAGGTTCTACGGTAATGAATTTATATATCGATGGTGGATTTGAAACCACAGATAACATGGCTGTAGGAGATGTTGGAACAGCAGCTTCAACTACGGTGGGTTACGGTGTAAGTCCTTTCTCCGGAAACGCCACGTATATGAACGGAGGAATAGATGAATTTAGATTTTGGTCCGAACCTCGCTCTAGTGGTGATATCCAAACCTATATGAGTGCGCATTTAAACCCGACGTCATTCACAACATTGGCACAGAACTTTGATTTTAATGAACTCACTGTTTTGGATGGTTGGTATGACTGTGCGGGTGCACTATCCATTACTGCAGGTGTTAATTCACCGTCTGTTGATCCTGCCGGAGGCCCCTTGATGACCTTTAATTTCTCTATGAATTGGTTGACTTCAAGTGGATTGAGCCAAAATGGTCCTAATTTTCAAGAAACTTTCAACGCTGATGATACTGTATTTGTGACAACAGGTTATTGTAAGTATGAGGCCATGGATACTGTGTTTGTAACAGCTCTAGATTGCGACACAGCTCAAGATCCTAGAGATGTAGCCGCTGTATTTACGCCTACTGCGTTTACGCCTAATGGAGACACAAAGAATGATTATTACCTCGTTAAGGTCAATGCTATCAGCTACTTTGAAATGCAAGTTTACAATCGTTTAGGTAACATTCTTTTCTACAGTAAAGACGTTAATACGGGCTGGGATGGCACGTTTGAAGACAAGACTTGTTATGAAGGAGTCTACATTGCGAAAATCTTATATAGAGATATAGAAGGCACGGAGTTTATAAAATACCAGAAATTCAGTTTGATGCGTTAGGGATCAATCACCGTTAAATAAAAAAAGCCTCGAGTTTACTCGAGGCTTTTTTATTTTGTGTTAGTGATTAATTATTTTCTTGTTCTTGTCTTGCTCCAGACATACTAGCATTTAATTCAAATCCTATGATAAGACCAAAAGCATTAATATAGATCCATAGCAGCATGATCAGTAACGTTCCTATAGAACCATAAAACTTGTTGTAGGTTGAGAAATTCTCCACGTAAAACCCAAATCCTTGTGAAGAGAATATAATTAAAAGTGTAGCTAGTAGGCTTCCTGGACTTATAAAACGCCAATTGCGATTTCTCACAGGACCGTAGTTGTATACCGCAGAGATACCTAAAAGGATGGTGACTAGTAGCACAAAGAGTCGACCCCAGTAAATGATTTGCGTCGTATATTCAGATAGATAGCCCAATTCTGATAGCCATCCGGTAAATCCTTGTGTAAAGATGAGTGCTACTAGAGCAATCATGATAAGAATGGATAGCCCTATAGTGAGTAAAAATGCGCTGAAGTATTGTAGCCAGAAGTTTTTTACGTCAACAGCATTTTGGCTGATTCCTAGGTTTGAGATTAGACTTAGCGTACCGTTCGTAGCGAAGAGCAATGCTGCAATAAAGGTAACAGACAGTAATCCACCACGTTTAATAGTGAGGATATCTTGAATAGCATCAAAGGTCATGTCTTGTGTGCTTGGCGGCAATACATCAGACATCACTTGGTATAATTCGTCTTGAAAGACATCGAGTGGCAAGTAAGCTACTAGAGTGAAAATAAAGATGACTCCTGGGAAAAGCGCGAGAAAAAAGCTAAAGCTCACAGAGCCAGCACGAGTAGAAATGGCTCCTTCGTAAATACCGCGAACAAAAAAACTTAGTACATCCCAAAGAGACAGACCATCAAATAACGGTGGTTTTACTCGTGTCAGAACGAGCTCTATGGTATTGGTAATGCGTTTAAATCTACTTTCCATTATATCAAAGGGCTTTCAAGCTCATGTCTAAACTTTTGATTTGATGGGTTAATGCCCCAACGCTAATATAGTCTACTCCACATTCTGCATAAGAAACCAAGGTGTCTTTTGTGATACCTCCACTACTTTCTGTTTCTGCCCTATGATCAATTAAGGCAACAGCCGTGCGCGTTTCCTTCGTTGTAAAGTTGTCCAGCATTATTCTGTCCACCCCGGCAATCAAAGCTTCCTGTACTTCATTTAAATCTCTGGTTTCGACCTCTATTTTCAAGGTCTTTCCCATGGCTGAAAGATATTCACGAACGCTATTCACGGCGGGTATTATACCTCCTGCAAAATCAATATGGTTGTCTTTAAGCATAATCATGTCATAGAGCCCCATACGGTGGTTCCCACCGCCACCAAGTGAAACTGCCCATTTTTCTAAGACACGTAAACCAGGTGTAGTTTTTCTAGTATCAAGAATAGTGGTGGACGTGTGGGCGACCATGTTAGCATACTCGGCACTACTTGTTGCAACTCCTGATAGGCGTTGAGTGTAGTTTAGAACCAACCGTTCAGCTTGTAATAGTTTGATTGCGTTTGCTTCAACCGTTAGTGCGATGTCTCCTGGATAAACTTTTGAGCCGTCCTGAATAAGGACCTCTACTGTCGCTGTTGGGTCAATATAAGTGAAGAGATATTTTGCCAACGCAATGCCAGCTATGATACCGTCTTGTTTAATTAAAAGTTTTGCTTTCCCTCTTTTTGTATGGTCCAAACAGCTAAGCGCACTATGATCTCCGTCTCCTATATCCTCTTTAATAGCAAAGTCAAAGGCGTTATTAAGCTCGAAAAAATCAGGTATCCAATCCGGTGAGTTCATAAAAATCGATTTCTAATCGTCCGTCTCAACGCAAGTTACCATCTTTGTCGATCTCATGAAGATTGTATTTCTAGTTATCGGTAAAACTTCTGAACGATTCATTTCGGATGGAATGTCCATGTTTGAATCTCGTTTACGGCATTATGGCAAGTATGAAACCTTGGTTGTACCTGATGTGAAGGGTGGTGGTAAAATGAATTCTGACACGCTTAAAATAGAGGAGGGCCGTGCTTTTCAGAAGCATTTGTTACCCGGTGACCGTCTTATACTGTTAGATGAAAATGGAAAGCAATACTCTTCACGAGATTTTGCCAGCCAGGTTCAGAAGTGGATGAATTCAGGCCCTAAAAGATTAGTCTTTGTCGTGGGTGGCGCATTCGGATTCAGTGCTGAGATGTATGCGATTGCTGAAGGAAAGCTTAGTTTAAGTCCGATGACGACCTCGCACCAACTTGTTCGTGTGTTGTTTTTAGAGCAACTTTACCGAGCATTTACTATTTTAAATAACGAACC
>CAJJCK010000134.1 GCA_905182675.1 uncultured Cryomorphaceae bacterium
CGCTGATTATGATTTGAATCGCGCTGAGGTTGGAATCGTATTTATTGATGAGATAGATAAAATTGCTCGCAAAGGAGATAACCCATCTATTACACGTGATGTAAGCGGTGAAGGTGTTCAGCAAGGCTTGTTGAAGCTTTTAGAGGGATCTAAGGTGAACGTACCTCCTCAAGGTGGTCGTAAGCATCCCGATCAGAAATATATTGAAGTAGATACGACGAATATTCTTTTCATTGCTGGTGGCGCTTTTATTGGTATTGAAAAGAAGATCAATTCCAGATTGAATTCATCATCTCTTGGTTATTCTAAGGAAATACGTCAGAACATTGAGGAGAGTGAAGTGCTCAGTTACATTACGCCAAGTGATTTAAAAAGCTTTGGCTTAATACCTGAATTGATTGGTCGTATGCCTATTGTTACGTTCATGTCTCCGTTGGATCGTGAAGCATTGAAAGCCATATTGACTATCCCGAAAAACGCATTAATTAAACAATACCAGCACTTGTTCCATATGGATGAGATCGCATTAACGTTCGAGGAAGAAGTATATGACTACATTGTCGGAGTGGCATTGGAATACAAGCTTGGTGCACGTGGTTTGCGCAGCGTATGTGAAGCTGTTCTTATTGACCACATGTTTGATGCTCCGGGGCTTGAAGCGAAGGAAATACGCATTACAAAAGCCTATGCACAAGGTCAAATTGAACGTAGTTCGTTGAGAAAGATAAATTAAGAGAAAATCCTTTTAATTGAATACCAAAAACGCGGCCCCACTAGGGCCGCGTTTTTGGTTATAATGAGAATGAAAACAGGACTATCTCATGGTGGTGTACACATTTTGTACGTCATCGTCTTCCTCGAGCTTCTCTATAAGTTTCTCAACCTCTGCAACTTGTTCTTCAGATATCTCTTTCGTAATTGTTGGAATATATTCGAATCCCGACTCTAAGATTTCATGTTCTAATTCTTCTAGTCCCCGGGAGATATTCCCGAATTCAGAGAATTGGCCGTATACCATAATGATGTTTAAGGTTTCTCCATCTTTTTCTTCGGTGTCCGCAAAGACATCTTCAATACCAAAATCTATCAGGGCAAACTCAAGTTCTTCTATATCTATTCCGTCAGCAGAAATCTTACAATTACACTTGTGCTCAAACATAAATTCAACAGAGCCCTGTGTTCCGAATGAACCATTGAGCTTATTGAAGTAGGAGCGGACATTAGCTACAGTACGGATGTTATTGTCTGTCGCTGTCTCTACTAAAACCGCAATTCCATGTGGTGCATAGCCTTCATATACAATAGTCTTGTAGTCTGCCTGGTCCTTTGAAGTTGCTTTTTTAATGGCGCGTTCAACATTCTCCTTAGGCATGTTTGCCGCCTTTGCATTTTGGTAAAGTAACCGCAATCGGTAATTAGAATCAGGGTTGTCACCACCTTCTTTAACCGCCATGATAACGTCCTTAGTAATGCGCGAGAACGTTTTGGCCATTCCTGCCCAACGTTTAAACTTGCGTTCTTTTCTAAATTCAAATGCGCGTCCCATAGAGTATAAGTTGTGTGTCCAATTTCTTTTACCGGTTTCCCAAAAATAGCGACAATCATCGAGCTTTCTTAGTCTTCTTTGCTTTCTTCAGTTTGATTTCTTGCTCAAGCTCCCATTTGTTAATCTCGCTCTTACGACCAATTTTTCTGGTGATATAGTCTTTCTTTAAATCCCATCCCCTTGCTGGACTGTATTCTCGGCCGTAAAAAATGATCTGAAGATGCAGCTTGTTCCATAGGTCGCGCTCAAAAAGCCTTTTAGCATCTCTCTCTGTTTGTTCCACACTACGTCCATTTGAGAAGCCCCAGCGGTACATTAAGCGTTGTATATGGGTATCTACCGGAAATGCTGGAACACCAAAAGCCTGGCTCATAACAACACTGGCCGTTTTGTGTCCCACGCTGGGCATGTTTTCCAGATCTTCAAAAGTTGCTGGCACCAAACCCCCAAACTTTGTGACAATGGTATTGCTAAACGAATGAATACCATTACTCTTCATAGGGACTAACCCACATGGCCTTATGATATCCGCTATTTCCTCGACACTCAGCTTTGCCATGTCGAAGGGGTTATCAGCAACTGCGAAGAGCTTAGGAGTAATCTTATTGACTCGTACATCCGTGCATTGCGCGGATAATACTACGGCAACCAGCAGTGTAAAAGGATCTTTATGATCTAAAGGCACCAGTGTTTCAGGGTACAAGCGCTCTAGCTCGTTAATGGTGTATTGCACTTTTTCAGCCTTGGTCATGCGGATAATTATTTACGATTGAAGGATACATCTTGAAGTAAACAAAGCTAACTTGGACTTGTTGACAAATTAAACTAATTCACAATGGCATTAAAAATTGGACAAGAAGCACCTTCCTGGAAAGGTATAAATCAGCACGGAGAAAGCATTTCTTCTGAAGGCCTGATGGGTAAAAAAACAATCTTATTTTTTTACCCAAAAGCAAGTACGCCAGGATGTACAGTCGAGGCTTGTAATTTTCGTGATCACTATGAGGATTTGGTAGATAAAGGATTTGAAGTGGTAGGCGTTAGCGCCGACTCAGTAAAGCGTCAATTGAATTTCTCCGCGAAACAAAAATTGAATTTTAGTTTAATCGCAGATGAAGAAAAATCCATTATATCTGCGTTCGAAGCATGGGGCAATAAAAAGTTTATGGGAAAGGAATACGATGGCATTTTCCGCCATACTTATGTCATTGATGAACAAGGTAAAATAGAGCATGTTTTGGAAAAAGTAAAGACCAAAGAAGCAACGGAACAGATCCTGTTGCTGTATTAAAACTCATTTTTTTGTGTAATTTATTAGAAAGGGCTTTGCTATTTCAATCAAAGTTCTACATTTGTATAAATCTAATATTATTAGCATTCTAAGATTATGAGCGCAGACAACGAAGCCAAATTAAAGGCACTCAAACTCACTATGGACCGTATGGACAAAGCCTACGGCAAGGGAACAGTGATGAAAATGGGCGATGCCCCTGTAGTTGAAGTAGATTCTATTCCTACAGGATCATTGACTTTAGATGTTGCCTTAGGTGTGGGCGGCTATCCTACTGGTCGTGTTATTGAGATATACGGACCGGAGAGTTCAGGTAAAACCACATTGACATTGCATGCTATTGCAGAATGTCAACGTAAAGGAGGAATAGCTGCATTTATAGATGCAGAACATGCTTTTGACAGATCCTACGCTGAAAAGCTTGGGATTAATACAGACGATCTGATCATATCTCAACCTGATAATGGTGAGCAGGCTCTGGAAATTGCCGACAACTTAGTTCGTTCAGGAGCTGTTGACATACTCATCATAGATTCTGTAGCGGCTCTTACTCCAAAAGCCGAGATTGAAGGTGAAATGGGTGATTCTAGAATGGGCTTACAAGCAAGGTTGATGTCTCAAGCGCTTCGTAAGCTTACGGGGACCATTTCGAAAACCAATTGTTGTGTCATATTTATCAATCAGCTTCGCGAGAAAATCGGCGTTATGTTTGGTAACCCTGAGACTACTACCGGGGGAAATGCTTTAAAGTTTTACGCTTCAGTTCGTGTTGATATTCGTCGCTCCACTCAGATTAAGGACGGTGACAGGGTCATGGGTAACAGAACTAGAGTGAAGGTGGTAAAGAATAAAGTAGCCCCTCCATTCCGTACGGCAGAGTTTGACATTATGTATGGTCTTGGGATTTCCAAG
>CAJJCK010000135.1 GCA_905182675.1 uncultured Cryomorphaceae bacterium
GGAAAGAACTTTCCCAACACAGTAACCATTGGAAGCGCAGAAACTACATTAAATGGTGGTGGCATGCGAGTGAAGTATTGGGTATTGGACCTATACGTAGGCGCTTTGTACTTAGAGAATAAGACGAGCGATGCAAATCAGATTGTGATGGCTGATGAGAATATGGGAATTCGTATTGTAATTAATTCAGCTATTGTTTCTCGCGATCTGTTTATAGAATCGTTGGAAGAAGGATTCGCAAATGCTACAGCTGGAAAACATACAGATGCAGACATCGAAAACTTCAAACAATACCTAAGCGATGAATTCGTAAAAGGCGATGAAATCTCACTTAATTACGTTGTAGGAGAAGGCGTCCACCTTTCTAAGAACGGTGAAAAACGCGGAACTTTTGAAGGACTGGAATTTAAACAGGCCTTATTCGCTATTTGGTTAGGAGGTAAACCTGCTGATGATAAACTAAAGAACGCGATGCTCGGAAAATAGTAGGCGAGAATACAATATAAAAAAAGGGGTAGCACTTTCGTGCTACCCCTTTTTTTATGCGCTTGGACATTACTAAAATTACCCATATAAACAGATGGTATTGTTTCCGAATAAATTCTATTGACGCGGTTGGATAGACCATTAATCCATTGGTTAGAACTACCCAAACGAAAAAAAGCCCTGCATTACTGCAAGGCTTTTTTTAAAGGGTGAAAGATGGGTCTCGAACCCACGACCTCCGGAACCACAAACCGGCGCTCTAACCAACTGAGCTACAATCACCATCCTGTTGGGCGGCAAATATAATCGCATTTCGCGTATTTGCGCAATATACAGGTGATAAAATTGTACTAAGGGCATAAAAAAACGGCAAGCCAAAAGACTCGCCGTTCTCGTATTTATATTTTACTAAGATTATCTACCAGAAGAACGCGTAGAGGAAAGCTGTAATGACCAATACGACCACAGCACCAACATTAAATGAGGGACCAGTAGCAAACAGTTTTTTCGATAATACGATGGCTTTCGCATCAGTTTTATTGCCTTCTAGTGCACTAATACCCATGATAACAAGAATACTACCCACAGCAGTAAACATCATTTGGTGCATGAAAGGTAGCGTTACGAATAAGGCAGAGTCTGACCATTCGTTTGGCCCTACTTTGAAGTACATGGCCATTGGGATTGACAATAGAACTCCCCATATGGCAGCGTTGTTCGTTGCCCTTTTATAAAATAGTCCCGTGAGGAATACCGCCAAAATCCCTGGACTAACGACACCTGTGTATTCCTGAATGAACTGGAATACTTGGCCTAGTGAACCTAGTTTAGGAGCAATTAACATCGCTATAATGAGTGCTACCAAACCTGACAGGCGCCCTACGCGAACCATAGTCTTATCCGAAGCATCCTTATTCAATAATGACTTGTAAATATCCATTGTGAATATGGTTGAAGTCGAATTTAGCATAGAAGCTAAGGAAGATACAATGGCTGCAGCGAGTGCGGCGAGTATCAGGCCTTTAAGACCTGACGGAATAAAGTTTTTAATCAACCATGGTGCAGCGTTGTCATTTGCAACTTGGCCTGCATCTGATATAAATCCTTCATTCGCTAGTTTGGCCATATCTAGAGTACCAGTAGCATCAAGATTCATTACATAAGCGATGATGCCGGGCAACACTACGATAACTGGTATAATTAATTTTAAAAAGGCAGCAAAAGCTATTCCTTTTTGGCCTTCTTTCAAGCTTTTAGCAGCTAGTGTTCGTTGTATGATATATTGATTGAAACCCCAGTAATATAAATTGGCTACCCAAATACCTCCAATAAGAACTGCAATTCCAGGTAAATCAAACCATGCATCTTTTCCATTTGGAGTAATGATCTCTCCTTTATCTAGAATCATACTGAACCGCTCAGGCGCTGCATGATACACGTATTTCATACCATCTATAAAGCTACCAGAGTCTGTCACATTAATCAACGCAAAATACGTCATCAAAAGACCACCAAAAATCAAAATAACGACTTGTACGACATCTGTCCAGGCAACAGCAGCTAGACCTCCCCAAAGAGAATAGGCCGCTGCAAACAGCCCAAGACCTATGATGGCATTAATCAACATAGAACCGTCTCCTGTACCAAGAATGGTATCTAGTGCTTTACCACCTAAAAAGAGCACTGTAGTGAGATTAACAAAAACGAACAGTGCTATCCAGAACACTGCTAGAATAGTCTTAAGGTTAGTAGAAAATCGCTTTTCGACAAATTGAGGAATGGTGTATAATCCTTTCTCAATGAAAATGGGCAAGAAATATTTTCCTACAACAAGGAGCGTAATGGCTGCCATCCATTCATAAGATGCAATGGCTAAACCAAGTGCGAAACCTGAACCTGACATTCCTATAAACTGCTCTGCAGATATGTTTGCTGCGATAAGTGAGGCTCCAATTGCCCACCATGGAAGTGACTTACCTGCTAAAAAATAATCTTCAGCACTCTTTTCAACTCCTTTCTTACCGCGTGAAACGAAAAAGCCAATTCCAAGAATGACCAGTGCATAGACGGTGAAAACTACCAGATCAATAGTAGATATATCCATTGTTGTTGTTTTGTTTGCACACCACCTTAATCCAGGGGAACGTGGCGAATTAGTGTTTTTAGGGTTTTCTTATAAAAACCTGAGCCTAAATGTAAGATTTAGCACAATACGAATAAGTGTACTTTGTACATTAAGTTATCATTATTTTCAAATGGAACGGGTTAAACACTTATTATCCTAATTCCAATATCAAAAAATAGACTCGGTTTTAGCGTTGTAGCTCTTCATTAGGATGGTTAACTTGTACCCATGGAACAGCGCGATATTTTGGTCTTACACGTGGTTAAATGGTACCCTTATCCAAAGGACATCCAGCATGGCATTTTTGTCAAGAAGCATATCGATGCTACCGGAGATAAGCCTCACATCTTAGGTTTTTTAAATGACCACTTCCCTCGTATACAATTGGACAACAGTATCATCTTCGGTGCTAAGAAAATGACTTTTACAGCGAAATTTAGTGCGTTCATTTCTACAGTAAACACCGTCAATCCAAACATCATACACTTTCATTGCTTCGCTCCTGATCTTTTGCCTATGCTTTGGTACGCTAGATTAAAAGGAATCAAAACGGTCCATTCCGAGCACTGGTCTGGATTATTGCACGTCAACTTGATTAAGTTAGATCCATGGAAAAAGCGGATGGCACGGTGGTTTTTTGAACATGTTCATCTTGTCCTACCAGTAAGTACAGTACTGGAAGAAGGTATTCGCATGGTCGCACCAAAAGCGCACCTAAAAGTCATCCCAAACATTGTTGAAAAGCATGAAGTGATGGTATCAAATCATGAAGAACGGCCAAGTATTAGTTTTTGTATGGTTGCAGATGTGGTATTTAACGTGAAGCGTCAGAATGTTGTGTTGGAAGCTTTTAAAAACATAGCGCAGATCAAAGCTGAATTGCATTTCTATGGCGGTGGACCAGACCTGGGACTTTTAGAGGTAATGGCATCTAGGCATCCCAATGTTTACGTACATGGGCGTATCAGTAATGACGAGGTCCTTGCCGTATTACCAACCCACAAGGCTCATATATTATTTAGCGAGTATGAAACATTCGGCATAACAACAATAGAGGCAAGAAAGGCTGGCATTTGGGCCATATCTCGGCCAATTTTCGGTGCTTCTACCCTAAAGGACTCATGCACAGTCATGGTGAATACAACCAACGAACTGGTAGACTCCTTCGAGCGAATATTGAAAGAAAAAG
>CAJJCK010000136.1 GCA_905182675.1 uncultured Cryomorphaceae bacterium
TTGCATCAGCGTTTTTAAAACATTTAGAAGATCACAAAGAGTCTATACTCAAAGAGTTCAAAACTTAACTACTTTTATCTAATGAGAAAATTACTACCCTTATTGCTATTGCCCTTGATTTTCATAGCCTGCACAACAGATGCAAAACGCATGGAAATGCAAACGGATGCCATGCTGGAATTTATGGATGCTTCTGGATTGGACTTTACCGCAACAGGGACAGGTCTTTATTACCATATTGAAAAAGAAGGTGATTTAAGTCGAATTCCTGATTCATCACATCTGGTGAGCTTTAAGCATGTAGGCTACCTCATAGACAGCTCCGTGTTCTCTAACGGATGGTATGCATCAGGATTTTATCCTCTTCCCGGACTGGTTCAAGGATTCCAAGAAGGCCTTAAGATAGTGGGTGAAGGTGGAAGAGCCGTCGTCGTATTTCCTTCTAACCTGGGTTATGGCGAGGACGGTGCCAGTACAGTACCGGCGTGGAGTCCGTTGATTTTCAGACTCGAACTCGTTTCTTATTACTAGATTTAAAAATTGTTTTTAAGTACTAGTTCTTCACATTTTTAGCATTAGAAATTCAGTAGGCGCAATTTTCAGGGAAACGCTTAGGCATGACCCGTTACACTTCTTATGCTCACCTACTTTTTTACATTCCCCTTTGGCTGCTTCCGTGCTATCAGCTTGAATATTCGATAGAGGGTACTCACTTCGTAAACGCTAGCAGTTCATCCATCGCTATAAGTCATCCAAAGGCGCGAATCTGGACTCAACTAAATACTGCACCCGCGTTCACTCAAAGCAAATTCATTTTTGGTGTCCCCATTTCCTTGAATGAGTATAGCGGCCTACTATTTAATGTTGGATTAGAGAGCACCCGTGTTTCAGGGGGCAAACCCTATCGTAATCCGTTTCTGAGCTCAGCGATAGTTCACCACTCCAGGGATAATCTCATCACGTTTATAGGAGGTAGTATGAAGGTTTCAAGGCGTCCTATAATGGACTATTGGGAGGCTAGACAGCTATACACAATAGACAAAACCTGGTCGATAGGTTGTGGCTGGCGTTACACTGCCCTCTCTCAGCATCAGCTTCTGCTCAATGCCAATTATATTCACAAGCGGGTTCATCTTCATATACTCCAGCAAGGGTCGTTTACAGCAATTGGATGCACACTTAAAAGAGAAAAATGGCACTTTCAGTGTACTCTATCAAACTACCATACGACTGGGTACCAAACCTTTTATACGCCATGAAGTGGCTTTTGCTGTTTTTAATACCTACTGGACTTTTCGCTCAGCATCCTCCAGATGAAGATTCTCCAGGATATCAGGAGATGATGGATACTCTATCCCTGAATAATATTAAACCTCAATTTTTATGGAGCATGTTCCAGTTGGAAAAAGAAGCGGTTTTCAACTTCTTTGAATATCGCAATGCTTACGGCTATTTTGTCAATATGGAGGAACTCTATTTTATTGAAGGCATCGATACCTTGATCGTAAATAGAATACTATCAGCGCTTCCTTTAAACGGCTTTAACGTTCCTAAAAACGCTGCCTTACTTAAGGCTCAGTTTCGGCATAGCGCAAGTTCTTGGAGCGCAAATTCATCCTTGATTTTTAACGAAAAGAACCTCAGCGGTGCCCTACATAACAATACCGGTTTTCAGACAAGGGATCACTTTGGATACATAGAAACAAAAACTTTTTTAAGAAAAGTTCGTATCCGTACCATATTTGGAGATTACGCCATGTCAAGTGGCCAAGGACTATTGCTAGGAAGAAAATCTTTTCCTAACGCCATAACATCCGAATATTTCGCCAACGACCTTAGAGGGATGACTGGAAATAGCTCCATCGGTTTTAATAGAGGTGTCGCGATAGAATGTCGATGGAGTGAATACAGATGGTACTTTGGAAATACAAATAAAGATCAGTTTCAATCCGCATTGATGTTAAATACCGATTGGGGCAGTGCAGGGCTTGTCCTTAATCATGGACAACTTAGCATCCACGGCAAAAGGTTTTTTGCGACCACCAGGCTATTCGCTGAACTTAATGCGTCATCACAACTGGTAGGGTGGAATAAATACTTCAACGACCTTCTAATAGAGGTTAGAATGGCGAGGAAAGATCGAAAAGTCTCTGTTTCTACTTATATGAATTGGCAAGACAAGCGAGGAAGCTGGAATTTTCGACTAATAGAAAATAAGCTTAAAGTCCAGTGGTCAAACAAGAACAGTAGTATCCAATACAGCCAACATAAAGACCCTACTAAAAATCTCATTACCTCAAGATGGCGATATAGACAAGTCCTACGTATCGGCACCATGGATCTGCATGTACATGCTAAAACTTATGGAGTGAGTCTCATGCGATCCTTTACCAAGGAGGGGCTTACCTGTTCTTGGTATACCGCATTTGTGAAATATGACAACCATCCCGTATGGATTAGCACTCCTGTAACTTCCGGTAATATTGGCGCTTTAGGAGTCTTTGAGGATTATGCTGGAGCTGGAGTGAAGCTACGTAAAGGCCAACTGCAATGCAGTACGCAATGGAATGCGCTTAACCCGAAAGGGCTAAGGTTTCAACTCAGATGGCAGCGACATTTATTTAAGTGAGCTCCAATGTTTCCAAAATTCGGGATAGCTCTTTTCGACTACACTTGCATCGTGAAGCGAAATATCGAACAGTAACGATACTGGCGCTAAGGACATTGCAACTCTGTGATCTTCATAAGTTGTAAATGCGACCGTCGGTTTTTTAAACGAATCGGGATAAGATAAGCATCTGACAGAGGTAGGTGTAGATTCTAAATGGACACCAAACGAATTCAACACCTCTTCTAGAGCGGTGATCCTATCTGTTTCTTTTAAGCGAAGGGTATACAAGCCGTTTATCTCGAATGGGATTCTTTTGAAAACCAGCGCCATTACCAATGCTTGGGCGACATCTGGTTCTCCAATCAAATTATAGATCAACTGTCCCGGAGCTAAGGAAGGTACTTTTGTTAATTCCAGTCCCTGATCTGTGAAGTGATGTTGTACGCCTAGAGGCTCAAAATATCGGATCACTTTACGATCTCCTTGTAATGACTCTTCTTTAAATCCAAGAAGTGTAATGTGTGCAGATTCACTTAGTGCGACTGCTTCGCACCAAAATGCGACAGCTGACCAATCCGGTTCCATTAAAAGAACTGTTTCATTCGCTTCTTGCCCTGGGGCAATAAAGACTCCTTTAGTACTCAATTCAACTTCAAAACCTACTTGTCTTAATAGCGCTGCCGTCATCAATAGATATGGAGTAGAGGGAATACTGTCCCAAGTCAACTTCATGCCATTTTTCATTAACGGTGCAATAATCATCAGGGCAGTGACAAACTGGGAACTTTCAACATGACCCATATGAAAATGGCCTCCAGTCATTCCGACACCTTGAATGAATAAGGGGGCTTGACCGTCTACCTCTGCATACGAAACCTCAGCGCCAAGCGCATTCAAGGCAGCTACATAATGAGCAATAGGTCGTGTATTGAGCTTTTCTGTGCCCCTTAATGTCATTTGAGCACCTTCTTGTATTGCCCAGTAGGCAGCTGCAAACCGCAGAGTTGTACCACCCGCGCCTAAATAGTTATCGTCGCCACTATAAGACGACAATACTTGTGCTAAATATTCACTGTCCTTAGAAGTAGACATTCCCTTTAGGGTCACTTGTGGATACAAGGCAGATATAAGCAGAGCCCTATTGACCATACTTTTACTCATGGGTAACTCAAAGGTCCCTGAAAGGTGAGAAGTGCGCTTAGATAATTTAAGGGTTTCAGCCATCCTTACGTCCATTCAATGCGGCAAGCGATGCACACCACCGAGCCTTAGTAATGGTGTTTCCGTAATTAGGATGGCCCACAGATGACAA
Organism: uncultured Cryomorphaceae bacterium; assembly: GCA_905182675.1. Lineage (GTDB taxonomy): Bacteria > Bacteroidota > Bacteroidia > Flavobacteriales > Schleiferiaceae > UBA10364. Next base: position 3,924 of record CAJJCK010000136.1, read on the forward strand.
CAGCACAAACTTGACCATACCATCTTCATTCTTTTTATCTGCACGTTGTAGCTCCCACAGCAATTCTGATTCCGCATCACTTATAGGACTCCACGAATACGAATCCGCCAAAAGTTGCTGCTCCTCCAAAAGACCACTTAGCTCTAAAGCCAAATGCAATCCCTGAATTACAGCTGCCCCATGGGTTATACTGTTTCCCTGAGCTAATCGAAGACTTTCAAGCGCATGACCAAAGGTGTGTCCAAGATTGAGTACCTTTCTTAGGCCCGCTTCCTTAAAGTCTATTGAAACAAATTTTTCCTTTACCGCAACGCTTTCGCTAATGGTCTCCTGTTTAATCTGAGGCGGTCTTAATCCCAGTATTTTGGGCCAATTACGACCTGAAATCAAACTATGTTTGATCATTTCACCATGGCCACTCTCCCATTCTGATTCAGGTAATGTTTCCAGAAACTTAGGCTCAATCAAGACTAAATCCGGCTCGTTAAATGTTCCAATTTGATTTTTTAGTCCGGCAAAATTTAAACCATTCTTCCCGCCTACAGATGCGTCAACCATTGCGAGTAAAGAGGTTGGTACGTGAACAAACGAAATTCCTCGTTTAAAGGTAGAAGCGATAAATGCACCAAGATCGCATACCACTCCTCCACCTAGATTGATAAGCAATGTATTTCGATCCGCGCCGTAGTCTAATAGAACATGCCAGAGATTTGCAGCGACTTCTAGCTCTTTACTCTCTTCTCCAGGATCAACTTCTAGTATTTCAAAATCTTCTGGTAGATGCGCTAATGATTGCGCTAAAAATGGCAAGCACTGTGATGTATTACCATCCACCAAAATGAACACCTTCGAAGGCTTTTTTCTCAAAAGAAGCGCATCCAAAGCTTGAATTCCAGCTTCTCCGAAATGTAAAGTAGATGTCGTATTAATCACACCCCTAAAATACGACATCTCAGCACTATATTTGAATTCACAATTCACAGATAGATGATTGATTTCTCTGATACAGAAACCGCTTTTAAAATGAAGACTAAAATGGATCTCAGACAGAGCCATTTACTGTATTCAACGTTAAGCTCACCCTCAGTAGTGAGACTACTTAAGTCGCTAACTCTAATGTCATTAGCCATTAGATTACCGATAAAAGCAATTGTAAAGGCGACAGTTTTTCGCCAATTTTGTGGTGGAGAAACTGTAGATGAGTGCGAGCCTCAAATTCAACGTCTAGCACAGGGAAATGTTCATGCTATTCTCGACTACAGTGTAGAGGGGAAAGCGCAAGAAACCGATTTCAACAGAACCTTAGACGTTACCCTACAAACCCTTGATTTTGCAAAAAACCACAGCCATGTACCTTTTGGCGTGTTCAAGCCTACAGGTATTGGCAGTATCGACCTCTATGAGAAAGTCAGCCTAAATCAGGAATTATCTGTTGCGGAACAATTCGCATGGGAAGCCACTGTATTACGCTGGGAAACTATTTTTACAAAGGCACATAAACTGCAAGTCAGGGTAATGGTAGACGCAGAAGAGAGTTGGATTCAACCTGCGGTAGATCAATTAACCTTGCGGTTCATGCGTGCTTACAACACAACCTCAGCATTGGTTTATAATACTGCACAGTTATACCGTCATGATCGTTTAAAACACATGAAAGACGTACTAGAGTTAGCTAAAAGTGAAGGTTTTAAATACGGGATCAAAATTGTCAGAGGTGCTTACATGGAAAAAGAACGTGCGCGTGCGATATCTATGGACTATCCAAGCCCTATACAACGTAACAAAGCAGCTTCTGACAGAGATTACAATGCAGCGATTGATCTGATCATAGCTAATATAGACCATATGGCGGTTGTTGTGGGCACACACAATCAGGAAAGCATCAGCAGGGTTTGTTACTCGCTAGAACAGGCTCATATCCCTTTAAGTGATGATCGTATATATGTAGCACAGCTATTTGGCATGAGCGACCACATCAGTTTCAATGCTGCCGCATCGGGTATGAATGTTGCCAAATATTTACCCTTTGGCCCAGTAAAAGATGTACTACCCTACTTGTTCAGACGGGCAGAAGAAAACACCAGCGTGGAAGGCCAAACGGGACGCGAATTGTCATTAATACAGCAAGAAATAACCAGACGTAAATTCTTAAAATAAAGGAACTAGCCTTCTCTGGTCAAATCAAGTACACTCACCGTATCCGAACAGTTTTCAATGGTCATTCGATAGTCCGTTTCGAGGTATTCAAACTTTAAGGTATAGGTACCACAGGGCTCTTTTCGAGTATCACTTTCAGAAAAATCGACCCTTCCCTTGGTGACTGCATGATAGTAAATACTGTCTGCTGATAAATCTAGAACAACATGGTTTAGCGAAGTTGAATCTATGATTTTCGTTCTAAAAAGTTTTTTTACCCTTGCCTGAGGACCATAGGCGTAATCAAAATCTCTGTCTCCAAACAAAGCCAGAACGATAAGTATTCCAAGACCAATTCCTAGGATATAAAACAGGAGGCGACGTAAGAAGGCCATCATTATTGTAAAACATTTAAATTATTTGACTACAGATTTCCGAAAAGCAACGCGTCATTTGAAAACGGAAGGTCGAAATGTTCGCCTAAATGTCGCTTGGTAAGTAAACCTCGATAAAGGTATAACCCAGCCCTCATGTTTAAGTCGTAATGTAAACTTTCCTGAACACCACCGAAATTGGCCAATTGCTGTATCATAGGTCCAACAATATTACTCATCGCTATACTAGCTGTATGACCCACAGCACTTGCTATATTAGGCACACAGTAGTGTATAACATCATGTTTTTTGAACGTAGGATTTTCGTGTGAGGTCACTTCCGAAGTCTCGAAGCATCCTCCACTATCAATACTAATATCTATGATGACACTAGATTCCGGCATTTGCTCCACCATTTCCTCCGTTACGACAATTGGCGTCCTGCCATCCACAGGCCTCAATGCTCCTATAACGACATCAGCTTCCCTGAGTCTTTTACTTAAAACTATCTCTTGAATAACTTCCGTCACGACGGACGAATCAAATTGAGCTTGCGCATGTCGCAATAGATTAATGGAACTATCTACAAGCACCACGGCTGCACCCATTCCCCGGGCAGCATGAACTGCTGTGACACCAGCGACACCTGCCCCTATTACCACCACATTTGCAGGAGCTACTCCAGGAATACCTCCCATGAGTTTGCCTTTAGCTAAGCCGTTTAATCCTTCAGAAAGTAGGCTCGCCCCAACTCTAGCCGCCATTTGTCCCGCTATCTCACTCATCGCAATGCGCAATGCGCTTTGATCAAGCATATCTCGGACTTCTTCTAACGCAAGAGCTGTAATCTTCTTATCTGACAGTGCCTTGAAATAAGTGCGATCCCTGGTACGCAGTTGAAGGGCACTAATGAGTGTTTGGCTTCCCTTCATTTTAGAAATCTCTTCTTCCGTAGGAGGGGCGACCTTCGCGATGATTTCGCACTGGAAAACCTCAAGGCTGCTTGAAGTGATTTCAG
>CAJJCK010000137.1 GCA_905182675.1 uncultured Cryomorphaceae bacterium
CTTTTTCAAAAATCATATCGCCTCCAAAATCCACATCATAATAGAATCCTTTTTCTATGGCAGGACCTATGGTTAGTTGTGCATTAGGGTAAAAGTGAACGATGGCTTGAGCCAAAAGGTGAGCGGAACTATGCCAAAAGGCTTCTTTCCCCTGGGTATCAGACCAGGTGAAAAACTTCAACAGACCATCTGAGGTTAAAGGGTTATTTAATTCAATAGTTTGACCATCATAACTACCGGAAAGTATATTCCTAGCTAAACCATTAGAGATGCTTTTTGCAACATCCATGGCAGTTATGCCTTTGTCAAAACTTTTTTGATTGCCGTCGGGAAACGTTACCGTGATCATTTTACCAATTTTTCGGTTATATCAGAAGCGCAAATTTAATAGCTACACGCTCATTTTAGCTTTTTTTCGTGCTGATTTTATAACACTAGCTTTAGATATTACTTTTGCACCCAATGAAAACAGTCTTGACTACAGAAGAAATACTAGCTCGCTTCAATAATGCCTGCTCTAATACCCTCATGGAAACGCTTGGAATTGTCTACGTAGACGCAGATCCTGTTACCGGAACCTTGGTGGCTACAATGCCCGTCAATAGTAGGGTATACCAGCCTATGCAAATCCTTCACGGTGGGGCAACTGTTGCATTGGCAGAGAGCGTAGGTTCTGCGGCTTCTTTGATGTTGATCAACCCTGATACAGAACTGGCGGTTGGTGCGGAGATATCTGCTAATCATGTAAAAAGTGCTAGAACTGGTCAACTAAGGGCTACTGCAACTTGTATACATCAGGGTAAAAGTTCGCATTTATTTCACATCCGAGTTGAAAACGAACAAAAGGAATTAATATCCATGGTGAAATTGCTCAATTTTATTAAGCAGCGCAAATAATGCTAGATCTTATCGTGCGATTGCCTGGAGGAGAGATTTCTGTAACAAGATTAACTGCGTGTGACGTGGCGCAATCCACCGTGCTACTTAGAGGTTTTAAGGGACAAGTATTCGCGTTTAATCAACCTGAAAACATTCCACAATCAACTTTTTGGACGGGATTTGGCCTCGAGAAATTTCAATCTTCTTTTAAAACAAACGCGGCGTCGTATCAAGATAAAGTACGTAAGGCTATTGACGCTATACAGCGTCACAGCTTAAATAAAGTAGTACTCAGTAGAGATGATTTTTTTGAAGTAAATCAGGCCAGTGCAGAGCATACCTTCAAAGAACTTTCAGATAGATTTAGTGACTGCACTGTTTTCGCTTTTAAACACGCTGTTTTAGGTGATTGGATGGGTGCTAGTCCAGAGGTTCTTCTTCAACAAAAGGATGTTGGATATCAAAGTATGTCTTTGGCTGGAACAAGGTTAAAGTCATCGCAAAAGGCCTCCTGGGGAAGTAAAGAACAGGAAGAGCAGAATTTTGTCACCAACGAGATTGTAAATAAGCTTAAGGCCTATGGCGGAAAGATAACTATTAGTTCACCGCGCACTCAAAAGGCAGGTCCTGTCGAACATTTATTGACATGGGTGTCCTCAGATAACGGATCTCTCAACGAGATTGAAGTTTTAGAATCGTTGCACCCTACACCAGCCATATGTGGTACTCCTACTAAAAAGGCTAAACAAATGATTGAAGAATTGGAGCAATATGATCGAGAGATGTATACTGGATACCTCGCACTTATGGGCACTCATTTGCATGCCATAGTTCTCTTGAGATCCATGAAATGGCACTCAAATGGCATTCGATTCTTCGCGGGTGGTGGAATAACCAAAGACAGCGTACCTTTGAGTGAATGGAACGAAACCGAACACAAAATATCGGCTCTAAAGGATTCGATAATTCTGAAATGACCTCAAATAAGCCCGTTGCAAACTGGATATTAGATGGCCTAAAAGTGATGGGCGTAGATTCTATAATATTTTCTCCGGGATCCCGAAATGCACCATTTATTATAGCGGCATCCGCAAGGACTGATTTTAAGTTGAGGGTTGTTTTAGACGAGCGCTCAGCTGCTTTCCAAGCACTTGGTGAAATAGTGGCATTAGGTAAACCAGTAGCTGTTTGCTGTACATCAGGAAGTGCGATTGCAAATTACCATCCAGCAGTTTTGGAAGCGTTTTATAGCAAGTTGCCGCTCATTGTCATTTCTGCAGATAGACCAGAGTCAAGAATAGGCAAGGGTGAGGGGCAATCATGCCGTCAAACTGATTTTTTTGGTGTTCATATTGGAGCATCTATTTCTGTACAAGAAGATATACCCGAGTTGTCTCTGAAGCAATCTCTCTCTTTCTTGTCTCAACAAGTGCTGGATACAAGAGCACCGATACACCTTAACGTCGCATTTCAAGAGCCTTTATATGATTTAATGTCTAAAAAATCGACCATGAACTTCACGGTCGACCGTAGTAAAGATGAGGTAGATTTAACCCGTGCATTACATGTGTTGTCCCAGTGTGATTCAATCGCTGTAATTTTTGGTCAACTGTCTCATGAGCAGTCCCTAAAAATACGCAAAGACCTGAGTTTAGGTAATGATGCTTTTACGTGTTTTGTAGACCCGGCGTCGGGCTTATTAGATTTACCCAATACTAGGCCTATCTCTGAACTGCTGTCTTTTGCTCCCCAAGGGATGATTAGTATGGGTGGACAGTGGATAGATAAAGCTCCGAAATTTCACCTCAGAGCATTGGATCTAAAAGTACATGTTCATCTTGATTGTTATCAGTCCTGGAATGTCGCAGATGCGTCTGAGTTTATTCACATTGCATTGGATCAAGTCCCGGTTGAATTCAAGCTTAAATTTAAAGGACAGTTGATCCAATCTTCCTCCGTGAAGAAGGATTATAATCGCGTAGATCTATTATGGTCAGATGCGTTGGTATTTAAGAACGTGCTTCATAACATTCCAGATTGGAGTCATTTACACCTTGCTAACAGCACAGCTGTGCGATATTTTTCATTTTTTAATAGGCCAGTCAACCTATACGCTAATCGTGGTATCTCGGGCATAGATGGAAGTTTAAGTACAGCTATTGGTGCATCACTGGCGCGTCACAAAGAAAGACACTTCTGTATCATTGGGGATCAAAGCTTTATCTATGACTCTAATGCACTAAACCTGCCTTCTTTGCCTTTAAACCTGACGATAATTATTTTAAATAATAGTGTTGGTGCGATATTCGATTGGTTGCCAGGAAAACGGGCCTTGTCGAGTAAAACACAACGGTTGTTTGCAAACGAGCAAAAAGTCAATTTTGAAGCACTTTGCTCTGGGTTTGGAGTGGCTTATATTTGTGTGACCGACCAGCAGCAATTGACCGACTCAATGGCTAAACAAGTATCAGGTACGCTTGTTATAGAAGCCCGTACTATGGATGCAGATAACACTGCAGCATATGAATTACTAAAAAGAACTTAAAATGGCACAAAGGAATTGGACCACAATAAAAGAATACGGTGACATCCGATTTGAATTATATAACGGGATTGCAAAGATCACGATTACTCGACCTCACGTTTATAATGCATTCCGTCCTGAAACTAATATGGATATGTTAGACGCCATGGAAATTGCACGAGAACGTCAAGACGTTCGTGTGGTTGTATTTACGGGTGAGGGCGAAAAGGCATTTTGTTCAGGTGGAGATCAAAATGTAAAAGGTACCGGTGGATACATCGGAGGAGATGGTGTGCCAAGGCTTAATGTACTTGATCTTCATCATAAAATACGTTCACTGCCCAAGCCGGTAATAGCCATGGTAAATGGTTATGCTATTGGTGGGGGACATGTTCTTCACGTTGTGTGTGACCTAACGATAGCCTCTGATAATGCTATTTTTGGTCAAACAGGTCCTAAAGTAGGTTCTTTTGATGCAGGATTTGGCTCCTCTTACCTTGCCAGACATGTGGGGCAAAAACGGGCACGTGAGATTTGGTTTACATGTAACCAGTATACCGCTGAAGAAGCCTTTAATATGGGTATGGTAAATAAGGTAGTGCCTCTGGATAAGCTTGAGGACGAGGTAGTAGAGTGGTGTAAGACCATCATCCTAAGATCTCCATTAGCGCTTCGTATGATCAAGAGAGGTTTAAACGCTGAGCTTGATGGTCAACGCGGTCTAATGGAATTCGCTGGAGACGCAACCTTACTGTATTACCTTACTGATGAAGCTCAAGAGGGGAAGAGGGCATTTTTAGAAAAAAGAGATCCAGACTTTGGAAAATATCCAATGTTTCCTTAATTCAAACCTAGCGCTTTTTAAAAACATGGATTCATTACACATGACCTTGAAGAGCCCACGCAATGCACCTTATTAAATGAAAAATACAGTGCAAGAAGTAGGACCTGCTTTTCGACTCCGAATCTGGTTTCAAGCAGCTCGTATGCGTACGTTGCCTCTAGCTTTTGCCGTAATAGCATTAGGCTCAGGTTTAGCATGTTACCATGATAAGTCATCGTTTAAATGGTCCATTTTTCTTCTGGCGGTGTTAACGAGTTTTTGCTACCAAATTTTATCGAATTATGCCAATGATTTAGGTGACGGGATTAGAGGAACTGATACAGATAAACAAGGTGAGCAGCGCGCTGTTGCCTCAGGTGCTATTTCAGAAAAAAAAATGCGAAACGCGGTACAGTTATTTACCCTGCTAGCACTTACTTCCGGTGCATTTTTGTCGTACTTGGCTTTTGAAAACTTAATATTGAATGTCCTTTTCCAGTCACTTAATATTCTTGCGGTTTGGTCAGCGAGATCGTATACATTAGGGAAAAATCCATATGCATACTGGGGTGGAGGTGATGTTTTTGTATTTATCTTTTTTGGGTATGTGGGCGTTTTAGGGTCGGTTGCCATACATACGAATTCATTCTATGTACTGGACCTATTGCCAGCATCTGTTGCTGGAGCCATGAGTGCGGCTGTTCTTACCTTAAATAATTTGAGAGATATAGAGGGTGATAAGCGGCATGGTAAAATAACCTTAGTAGTACGTTATGGATATCTATGGGGTAGAGGTTATTTTAAGGTGTTATTGATGCTATCAATGATGTTGAATTTAATATTTGCCATTATAATAACAATCGAGTCTTTGAGTTATTACCCACTTGTAGCTCACATCCTCTTTCAATTACTACTTCGCTTCTTATATAGAAAGTTCATGACGGCTGACTCATCAAAGAAATTAGATGCTCTTTTGAAGCCAACAGCTCTGGTTACCTTGCTGTATTGTGTTTCCACCGCATTAAGTATGGTGCTATGATGCGAGCCACGTTCTTTTCCTATCAGCTTGAATTCAAACAGCCGAGCGGTACCTCAAGGGGTGTTTTGAGACGAAAGGAAAGTTTTTTCCTTCAGATTATTAAGGACGACCTAGAAGGTTGGGGTGAGGTTGGTATTTTGAGAGGCCTCTCCGCAGATGATATCCCCGAATTAGAGACTCAGCTCTCTTGGACAGCAACTAATATTCACTTAGGACTTGATGAGTTATTCGCAGCGAATGAAATGTTTCCAAGTATACAGTTTGCTTTAGAACAAGCCTTTAGCCATTTAAATAATGGATTTTGTCATTTTCCGTCCGATTTCACTTCAGGCACGAGTAGTCAGGCAATAAACGGTTTAATCTGGATGGGTGATCAACGATTTATGATTGATCAAATAGAGCAACGCTTAGCCGAGGGTTTTAAGACTTTAAAGATGAAGATAGGCGCACTATCCTGGGATACAGAAAAAACGCTTTTAGCAGGTATAAGAGAGCGTTTTAATAGTACTGAGCTTGAGATTCGTGTGGATGCTAATGGTTCTTTCGACTTAGATGCCGCCGTAAAAGTAAGTGGTTATTTATCGGATATTCAAGTACATAGTATAGAACAACCCTTACCAGCAGGTAACAATACGGACTTAGCTAAGGCTGTGCGCTTAATGCAGGTTCCAGTAGCTTTAGATGAGAGTTTAATTGGACTCTACTCATTAGAAAAAAAACGTCAATTATTGGATGATGTTAATCCGCCGTTTATCATTTTGAAACCAAGTTTCATAGGAGGCTGGAGCGGTAGTAATGATTGGGTAAGCCTTGCTGAAGAGAGAGGAATTAAGTGGTGGGCTACCTCAGCTTTAGAGAGTAACGTGGGATTAAATGCGATTGCACAATGGGTTTTCACAAAGAAAAACACCATACCTCAAGGCCTTGGTACTGGAAGTCTTTACACGAACAATATTCCTGGCCCCCTTGAGGTGATTGACGGGGTGATAAAGATGGGTAAAGACGTAAATCAAGGTTGGGATTTGTCTTCGCTTAGATCGAACCTCTTAAAGCAATAAACACAGACCTCCCAGGGGCACTAATCCCGCTTGAATAAGGCCTGTATTTGATGTTCATTAAGTTTTCCATGCCGACTCGTAGAACGATATTCTTATTTACCTCGTAAGTGCTTTGAATATTCATGGTATACCAAGCTGGGCTATATGCTTGTCCAAGGTCATTGATTGCATACATGTCAAGCTTAGATCGCTCACTAAATGGCATGTCTTCAGGAGCCACTTCGCCATTATATCGTAAAGTCAGGTTGCAAGACCATTTCTTTCTGTGATAGACTATTTGAGATGTAGCATTGAATGGGTTTACGTGCCTTAAGGTTTCTCCTTGGCTATCACGTCCAAATGGATGAGACCAGTGAACGGTCCAAAACAGCCGTTTACTAAGTTCACTACGTAAACCAAATTGGTAGCCCCAAATCCAAGCATAATCAAGATTTTGCACCGCCAATACTTGAGAAAATTCACCGTCATAAAAAACACTGTCGCTTCCTTGGAATTCAAATGGCGCTCTAAGCATTGCATTGTTTAAATAGCTAAAATAGAAGCTAGCGTCTAGTGCAAGCCATTGATTCAGCTTTTGTTTCATGCCCACCTCTGAGCTATACAAACGTTCTTCTCTCAAATCAGTATTGGGGACAATCAAAAACCCTGGTTGAGAGTCGAAAACCTTACTGGCATCATCTATGTTTGGAGCCCTGAAGCCCGTACTTAAATTAATGAAGTATTTAAAATTCGGTTTATAATAGGTGAGG
>CAJJCK010000138.1 GCA_905182675.1 uncultured Cryomorphaceae bacterium
TTGCACTATGTAGTGAATAACTTGAGGTTATTCAGTCCTTCTTCGCGTCGTTGTCAGAATAGGAATCTGATTCTCCATTGCTAGGAGTCTTAAGTACTTTTCGGAAAAAATAAATTGTTGCCGTAATTACTGTTCCCTGTGTCAATATGATCATGATAATAGCTGAAGTAGTCATTTATAGGGCTCTTTTTTTACGTTTATTCGATGCTGCTTTCACCATAGCGACCAAGACAAAGAAACATGTCAGTAAAAAGTACCGACTCATATCTATGTAGAACATGTCTGTAAGCACGTCGTTTTCCCACCAGATCACACCTGTGTCAAGGTGGAATACTTTATTGATAATACTGTCTGTAGCCCAAGGCCATCCATTTCCAGAAAGTAGCGAATTCCAGGCTGTTGACCAGTCAGAAAGTTCTCCGTTAAGTGGTTTTATCAGCGACGTGAATAATATTGTTCCAATGAACAATGGAGTAACGTATTTAATAATAGGCCTATATATCTTAGGCACTTTCATATCAGCGCCATCATTGATCTCTGCCCAACCTTTATCCATTCCGAAGACCCAAGCGAAGAGGATAACTTCAGCTAAAGCAAACACAACCAGACTTACTGTTCCCGTCCAGTAATCGTATTCATCAAATACTCCTTTCTCAAAAAATAGTATCGTTGGAAGACCCATAGCTAAGATGGAGACCCCTAATATGATGGCACTTTTATTTTTCGACCAATTGAATTCGTCTTGTACAAATCCCATGAATGGAGTACCCATAGCTAAGGATGAAGTAATACCTGCGAAAAATAGTAAACCAAACCAAGCTACTCCTGAAATAACGGCAATCACACTACCCCATTGGTCAAACAAGAAAGGCATCGTTTTAAATGCCATCATAAAACCAGCGTTTTCAATAACCCAATCCAATCCTAAATACCCTACAGCGATCGGTATAACGACGGCTGAACCGAGTACTATCTCAACAAAACCATTCATCCAGCCTGCGGCCATCGCATTCAAAGCGATATCATCTTTTTGTTTTAAATAGGAACTATAGCAGTGAATAGTACCCATACCAACGGATAATGTAAAAAATATCTGACCCGCTGCGGCAAGCCATATTTTAGGATTGGCCAACGTGGTGAAGTCCGGTTCCCAAAGAAAATTCAACCCTATAAAAGTAGAACAATCATCACATCGGCCAGTAGAACCAGTTGTCCAAGACATTATAGCCAAGAATGCACCAAAAAGAATGAGTAAGGGCATGGCGATTTTCGCCACGGTCTCTATACCAGCGCTAAGACCTCTAGAAAGAATGTAAATGTTAATGGTTAACGTTACTAAAAAAGCTACAATGGCCCAGACCGGAAAATTTATACCACTCCCTAAATCAACGTAATTATTAAAAAAGCTATCAAGTTGAGCTAAATCTAAACCTAAGAAGTCTCCTCTTAAAGACTTTATAGTATAAGTCAACGTCCATGACTCTATATAGGTGTAATACGCCATAACACCCATATTCGTAAAAATCCCAAAAACACCAAAGTATTTCCAGAACCTCCTTTTGGTCATGTTATCAAGTATGAATGGTGTACTATGATCACCATATCGGCCACCAAATCGACCCATGGCCCACTCCACCCACAACAAGGGTATTCCCATTAATAGGAAGCTGACTAAATATGGTATGATGAAAGTTCCACCACCATTTTGCACGGCTTGAACAGGGAAACGTAAAAAGTTACCAAGACCAACTGCATTTCCAGCCATGGCCAAGATGAGACCAACACGTGACCCCCAAGATTCTGTTGTTTGAGACATTCCTTATAGGATTGTTAAGAGTGAACATCGAAAATAGATGAAAGCAAAGTCTCTGACAAATATCCACTTACAATCCTGCTTGTTTTGAAATCAAGACCAGTGCTTCTGAAAAATTATGTGGATTATATCCTAATTTTTCACGTGCCTTAGAGATATCGAAGCCGGTAATTGGCGGTCGTTTTGCAGCTTGATTTAACGTTAAACTACTCACTTTAGTCACTGTGTCCATGGACAGATTAAAGTGATTAGAGACCGCCTCAACAAGCTTGTAAATTGACATGAAATCAGGACCTGAAATATTAAATATACCCTGTGCCTGTTGGTCTGCGGCTAGTAAGGCGCCTTGTGCTAAATCCTCAGCAAGTGTGGGTGTTCTGAATTGATCATCCACCACGTTTATCGCTTGACCCTTTTCTAAAGCTCCTTTAGCCCAAAGAACAATATTGCTTCTGCTTAAATCTTCTGCCATTCCTATGACTAAGACGGTCCTTAAAATCGACCACGAGCTCAGGTTTTGAATAATTTTTTCTGCCTCTAGCTTCGTTTCTCCGTAATAACTGATCGGATTGGGAGTGGCCTGCTCTGTATAAGGACCATTTTTGCCATCAAAAATAAAATCTGTAGATATATGAACCACATGTGCTCCAACATGCACTGCCGCTTGGGCTATATTACTGGTACCCTTAACATTTAAGGCATAAGCCTCTTCTTTTTTTTCTTCGCATTCGTCAACGTTTGTCATTGCTGCGCCATGTATAATTACATCCGGAGCAAAAGAAGTCACGACATCCATCACTTGAGTCTCAACCGTGATATCCATTGATGCGTAACGAGCGTTTCCCAAAGCAACTACCCTGTTCTCTCCTCTTGCTGTGGCTAGAAACTCATGCTGAGGGTACTTTAGAGTGGCAGCAGCAATCTTTTGTCCCAGCAGACCATTAGATCCTGTAAATAATATTTTCATCTTGTTATTTGGTTTGGGCATTGAACCAGCTACGCATCGCTTTGATTTGACTATCATTCCCAAGTACATACAACTTAGAGTGTGGCGACACCCTAAAGTCAGGTGCTGGATTCACAGTTAAATTTCCGAGCTCAGAAATATAACCTATAACGGTACAGCCCGTCGCTTGACGAATATTCAAGTCCTTAATATTACAAGCACTGAACTCCTCCGGTAACTCATCGATTTGAATTTCCTCAATATTAGTAGCACTCGATCCTCCCATGCTCAAGTGGTCCAGAAAGTCCATTACCCCGGGATTCATGAGGTTGTGGGCTAAATGAGCACCCCCTACTAAGTTAGGACTCACCGTATAATTTGCCCCAGCTGATAAAAGTTTTTTCTCCGTACTTTCCGTATTTGCCCGGGCACCAATAACCATTTTAGGATTTATTTGACGTGCAGAAATCACTACGAAAAGATTATCTGTATCCGAAGAAAGTGCGGCAATCAGACTTTGTGCTTCACCGACATTCGCCTTTTCCAATACTTCATCCAGAGTTGCATCACCTAGGATCACATGGCAATCCTTGAGAGATTCCGAATACCTAGCAGCCCTCTCAACGTCATTTTCGATGACAACTACCTGAGCGCCATATGCTCTTAATTTACTTACCACCTGTCTACCATTGCGGCCAATACCGCAGACTATAACATGATCATGTAACTTTTCCACTTTGCGTTTGAGTCTTTTGGTTTTTAAATATTCACGAACACTACCATCCATAGCCAATTGAGCTAATAAGCCTGCACCGTAAGCAAAGGTGCCAAAGCTAATTACAATAAGTACGATTGTAAACCAGGTTCCTAAAGTGCTTAATGGCTCGATCTCGTTGAATCCAACAGTACTTACCGTCTGTATCACCATATAGAGAGAGGATAACCAACTGAAGCCTTCAATATAACGGTACCCTACAGTTCCTAAAGTGAGTATGATCGTAAAAATAGCCAAAACCCTTCTCAGGCTGGCAAATGGGTTTCGCATTCTATAAAGGTAGAACGCTGCACTTCTATAGGCAAGTCATCCGGCCAATGATTTATTACTTGCTTGGACGAAAATGATATGGATAGACTAGATTTAAATCGATCCACTTAAAAAGAGACGTCCATTCACTGTTAGTGAATAAACTTAGAGTGTTGTTGGACAGACATAATCTGACAATTGAATACCAGCCGCTTTAATCGAACCAAAACCACCAACTACATCAACTAGGTTGTGAATTCCTCTCGCCTTTAATATAGACGCAGCTATGACCGAACGATATCCACCAGCACAATGCACATAGAATTTTCCTTCGGTTGGTAGTTCTGTCATGTGGCTATTAATAAATTCTAGCGACGCATGTATGGCATTTGGAACATGCTCACTTTGATACTCGCCAACTTTCCTCACATCGACAATAACTGGATCAACAAGTTGGTCCAGGCCAGTAGCTGAAATTTGATCCATCGTGTCGATTTCTTTTCCAGCGTTACGCCATGCGTCAAAACCACCGTCTAAGAAACCGATAGTTTGATCATAGCCAACACGAGATAGGCGAGTCAATACCTCCTTCTCCATTCCCGGTTCTGTAACTAACAATAGTTTTTGTTTGATATCTGGAATCATAGCGCCT
>CAJJCK010000139.1 GCA_905182675.1 uncultured Cryomorphaceae bacterium
GAAGCACCGTCCATTAATGATAGTTTAGTTGTCGAATTTTGGTCGCCAATCACGAATACTTGGTTGCAGCAGTGGGGAACTGTAGGAGCAAGCATGTCCACGGCTTTTAGGTCCGCAATTATTGCGGTTCAAGGTTCAGACTATTTGGCCAACGGTTTTAAATTCAGAATAGCCGCTTATGGCGCTCGCGCCGGCGCTTACGATATTTGGAATATCGATTATGTTCAACTAGATAAGGACCGGACAAATACGGATACCATTATTACAGAGCCTACATTCGCTAGAAATCATCCATTAATAATAGGCTCCGGTGGTTTTACCAGCTGGCCTTGGTGGGTTAGTAGCACCAGCAACATAGCTAATATACCCACTACGCTGACCTACACTTATCGACGCAATGGTACAGTTCCCTCTGGCGGTTGGAGTTTGAACTTAGGTCAATTCCGTTGGGAAGAAAATGGAATTTTAATTCAACAAACCACTGCCGTCCCAGTAATTACAAATACCCAACACAATCAAGATCAAACCTTCGATATCGCTGTTCCCGCATCAGCGTTAACCAACATGACTGGCCCAACTTCTGTTACGGCTAAGGTATGGTTTGATGGTTCTGCCGCGGGTTATCGCTCTAATGATACGGTTAGAGGAGCATTGGAATTAGATAATTATCTAGCCTTAGATGACGGCACGGCGGACCGGGCTTATGCCGTTCAGAACATAACCGGCGGTAGGGTTGCGCAGTTATTCAGGTCAAGTGGCCTAGGTCCTGCAGATTCTCTTAAGGGTGTTAGGTTTCAATTTGTTGACGCAGGTACACGTTACCAGAGTACTTTCAGGATAGCTGTATGGGCTCCTGCAGACAGCGGTGATGCTCCGGGTGACATCATTTATATGTCAGATAGTCTATATGATCCACATTGGGGGTACAATAGGGGAGATTGGATCCCTTACGAACTAGATTCATCAGTTGACATTTCCATTTACCCTTATGTTTGGATTGGCTATGTATGTACTTCTTCGGATCCCCTGTACCTTGGTTTCGACACGGAACGCATATTACCACAAAGTATGCCACGCTATTATGGTGATGGATTTAATTGGTACCCCTCCTTAGAACCAGGTGTAACGATGTTTCAACCATTTTTCAGATACAGCCCTGCAGTGATGCTGACCAACGAAGATAAAAGTACCTTTGTGAAAATATTTCCAAATCCATCTCAGGATGGCTTTTCATTAGACCTAGATTCAGAAGAATTATTTGACTGCGTTTTAATGGACAATCAGGGCAAAAATATTGCCTCATTCCCGGCTAAAAGTCAGGAGTTTTATTCATTTAATTACCTTCCGGCTGGCCTTTACACGGTTGTTCTAAGTACTCGAACATCTGTGTCTAGGTTCAAATGGATGAAGCTTTAATATGTTAGATTCAGAATTACAAGAGAACGACATCCCCTTTCAAGAGAGCGACAACACGGAAGAGCTCTATGTGCATCATAGTTTTATGGCAGATCAGGGCCAGAGTCCTTTGCGCGTAGATAAGTTTTTGATGAACTTCTTACCGGATACGTCAAGAACTAGGATTCAAAAAGCTGCAGAAGCCGAAGCTATAAGAATCAATGGTAAACCTGTTAAAAGTAACCATAAGGTAAAGCCCGGTAATCTTGTTGAAATGGTACTCGGCCAGCCACCTCGTGATAAGGAAATATTGCCAGAGGATATGGAACTTGATATTATTCATAGGGATGAACATGTCATCGTTATAAATAAGAAAGCGGGTCTAGTTTGTCATCCAGGACATGGGAACTACACTGGAACTTTGGTGAATGGTCTGGCTTTTCTTGCGGAAAATCTTCCTATTGGAAAGCAAGGTGAGGAGCGCCCAGGTCTCGTTCACCGATTAGATAAGAATACGTCAGGAGTGATGGTCGCTGCGGCGTCAGAATTGGGTATGACCCATCTTGCAAAGCAGTTTTACGACAGGAGTACTTCTAGAGAATATATCGCCATTGTTTGGGGTGATGTGACTGAAGAAGAAGGTACAATCACAGGAAATATCGGACGGAGCCTAAGAGATAGGCTGCAAATGGCGGTTTTCGAAGATGAATCTGAGGGTAAACACGCGGTAACGCATTACAAGGTTGTTCAAAGATTTGGTTATGTGACGGTAGTGAGTTGTAAACTTGAAACCGGCCGTACCCACCAAATCCGTGTTCATATGAAGCACTTAGGTCATCCATTGTTCAATGACGAACGCTATGGAGGGGATAAAATCCTGAAGGGCACTTCTTTTAGCAAATACAAACAGTTTATTTTTAATTGTTTTAAAGCATGTCCAAGACACGCCCTTCACGCACAGAGTTTGGGTTTTGTTCATCCATCTAGCGGTGAAAACATGATTTTTCAGAAAGAGCTACCTGAAGATATGCTAGAAGTGATTCGTAAATTTGAAATCTACACAAGCGCTTCGCTAAAGAATAGATAAGATGATGAAGATGGGTTTTACATTAATGTGTGTATTGGTTATAGCTATAGGCTGTAGACCAGTAGAGCCCAAGCATCAGATTACGTTGTTAGAATTAGACTATCCAGCGCATTTTCCAGAACCCACATTGCCTTTAGACAATGAGCTGTCTGAGGAAGGGGTGCTTCTGGGAAGGCACTTGTTTTATGACGTCAGGTTATCAGGCGACAACACACAGAGTTGCAACAGTTGCCATAGGCAGGAAAGTAATTTCGCAGAGCCTACTGCATATAGCACAGGTATTGACGGTGTGGAAGGAGATATAAATGCCATGGTATTGTCAAATCTAGCTTGGCAAGATTTCTTCTTCTGGGACGGTAGGGATGGTAGCCTAGAGGATCAAGTAAAGGAGCCTATTGTCAATCCAATAGAGATGCATTCGGAATGGCCTGATGTGATTGATAAAATCGAGCAGGACCTCATCTATAACGAGCTGTTTTTAAAGGCTTTTGGCACGACGGAAGTGTCAAAAGAGAATGTAGCAAAATCCCTATCTCAATTTATAAGAACACTGGTCTCGGGAACCTCTTCGTTCGACGCTTATGTTGACGGTAATTATAGCTTTACACCTAGTGAGCAAAAGGGATTTGATTTGTTTAATGGTGAAAAAGGTGATTGTTTTCATTGTCATGGTCTAGCAACGACAGGTTATCAAATGGGAGCCTATGGCTTATTACAATTCTCAAATAACGGACTTGACAGCTTGTATCAAATTGGGGACGGAAGGGAAGCAGTAACTGGATCCTCTTCTGATCGAGGAAAATTCAAAATCCCATCGTTACGTAACATAGAATATAGTTTCCCCTACATGCATGACGGCAGGTTTGAAACCTTAGCTGAGGTCGTAGATTTTTATAATACGGGTGGACATCTCTCCGCTACGATAGATCCTAATATGAAGGCTGCAGGTTCTGGACGAAACTGGTCGGAGATTGACAAAAAAGGTCTTTTAGACTTTATGAAAACATTTTCGGATCCAACCTTCCTGACGGATACGTCATTTTCAAACCCATGGTAATGAGAGAGTTACACAAGTTTGACACCGTTTTAGAGACTGTTGAT
>CAJJCK010000140.1 GCA_905182675.1 uncultured Cryomorphaceae bacterium
ATGTTACGCCTGCCGTTAACGACTTTGGGTTTCACTCAGGTAAGGTTAAAGGACTCATAAAAAATAGCTTTGAAGGGAGTGTCGATACCGGTAAAATGATCCGTGCCTTTCAGCGTAAGTGTTCCCAATCTGGCGTCCAGTTCTTTACCCAAACAATCGTACTAGACTATGACGACCTTGAGGGTTCAGCTAAGCTAAACGTTCAGGTAGGAACAGAGGTAATCACCTTAACGGCCCAGCAAATTGCCTTCTGTACTAACGCTTTTACAAAGGCGCTTCTACCGGGCGTAGACTTGCGGCCAGGCAGAGGAATGGTTCTGGTAACAAAACCTGTAGAGGACTTTTCTTTGGAGGGTACCTTTCATTACCATGGAGGCTATCATTATTTCCGTGGCGTTGGGAACAGGTTGCTTTTAGGCGGCGGTCGCCAATTAGATCTTCAAGGAGAAGCCACCACAGAACAAGGAATAAACGCAAGCATCTTCGAGCAACTACAGCACGATATTCACGACTTTATCGCGCCCGGTAAAGGCTTAGAAATAGATTACGCCTGGTCGGGAGTAATGGCTTTTGGCGCGAATAAAAAGCCCATTATACAAAAGGTAAGTCCTCGTATTAGTGTTGCGGCGCGATTAGGCGGCATGGGGGTTGCTATTGGCACTCGCGTTGGCGCAGAGCTGGCAGAGTTGCTAGAAGGGCTAGAGGGCGCTTAGGAACGTTATAATGCCATTAAAGTAGCGGTCAGCATCATCGTACATCGTCATGTGTCCTCCTTCTGGACAATACAAAAAAGTGCCGTTTTGAACAGCGTCCGCTATCCTTTTCATGCCTTCGGGATCCATGGTGTCGTATTGAGCCCCGATACTTAATGTGGGAACTTTAATGAGGTGTAAGTCTCCTGTCCTGTCCCAATCTTTTAGCGTTGCATCACCTACAACGCCAAACTCACTAGGCCCTTGCATTTTTAGATAGAGCGGATAGTTCATTTTAGAGAAACTCCGATTAACGGGTTCTGGCCACTCGTCAAGTGGGCGGCGCAAGACATGTTCAGGATAGTAGTGTTCCTCAATCAAAGAGAGGTAGCGCGTTGAAGTGTATTCACCCGCAGCCTCTAAGGTTTTAATTTCTAAAAGTACTTCAGCCGGCATTTGGGGGCCTAGTACTTCTTCTGCATATTTCATGTATTCTGGTATCGACGCTACCATGTTAGAGATGATTAACCCTTTCAAGTTGTCTTGGTATTTAAGCGCATATTCCGTCGCTAGAATCCCTCCCCATGAATGTCCAAGCAAAATAAAATTGGTCGCATCTAAACCTAGCGCTATTCTAACTTGCTCTACTTCTTCCACAAATCGCTCCGTCTCCCAGAGTGAAGGGTCTTCAGGATTGTCGCTGTTGCCTGATCCTAGCTGGTCATAGTAGTAGTATTCTACCTCCGCATGAGGAAAATAGGAGTCTGCTGCTTCAAAATACTCATGTGTAGCTCCTGGGCCTCCGTGCAGCAATAAGACCTTCGTTGTAGGGTTATTTCCTACTCGTTTAGTCCACACGTTAAACTCACCTAGGGGTGTTTTTATAGGGATGAGTCTGGCTCCGCCTGAATCTTTATCCGCAAGCATTGAATAGTCTAAATACGATGACTCTTGATCTCCCGATTCAACTGGGGGAGCGGCACAAGCAATAAAACAAAGGGCAATCACAGAACTGGTAAGTAATCTCATAACGGTGGTTTTCGTTGTTGACTCAATTTACCCTTTTATACCATGTCATTCATGCATGCTTAAAACTTAAAGCCAATGCTTACGGTGTGACAGTCTGAATCAAGGAGTTGGGGGTTGTGCTCATAAAAATATCCAATTTTTATTTTTCCAGAAAGCAGCTTGTGGTCCGTAGAGATTCCAGCACGAATACTTTTATCAAAGTTGCCTCCTGCAACACCTATGTATTCTACATTGAATTGCGGATCCCACTTGAAGTTTTTGATGTTGTAGGCATAAGAGGCGCGCGCTCTAAAATCTGTTCGGCGTGAACCGGGGCCTGTAATCACCTCACGATGTTGCACACCATACCTCATGAAAAAATCACCCACCGCTGTTTTATATCTACGCTCTATAGTTAGCCTTATCCTTGCCCGTTGGCGTAACCCTGTGTTAGCACCAGCATCATCAAATATCAGGTAATGCCTAAGTTCAGAAGCATATTTTAAGTTCTTAGAGGGGCTTTTTGAGAGTTGTGCTGCCGTGATGAACCTGTCAAAACCCTCTCCTGAGTTTGTCCGAAACCTTCCGCTCACATTTAGCTTATATGTTTTCGCAGGTTTTAAGCCTACCGAAACCTTTGTCCAAGTGCGGTATTCCGTGACATTTTGGGCATTAGAAAACACGGATATCGCACAAAAAAACACCAGACTTTTAAACCTCATAAAACACGATTAACTGAGCTGTGCCAGCTGCGTAATCGATTTTTGCCAACTGGTGGCGAACCACAACAACGCTTAGGCTTTGTTCGAGACCTGATATTTTCTCCTCAATGGTAGACTTAGACAGGTCTGTAACGTCTAAAACAACCGAAAGCTTTTTGATGGTGCTGCTTACGGGCTGTTCTATAATCAAGAACCTCTCTAAGATATAGACGAAAGCAAGAATTGTCAGGTTAATCAAGCTCAACTGCAGCCACCCCATGCTATCTGCAGATAACGCATTAATCACGGCTATCCCTATTGCCGAAAACAGGTAAGTCATCTCCTGAGGTCGCAGAGGCTCCGTTCTGTAACGTACAATCCCAAAAACAGCAAACATTCCGATCGCCATTCCGATCTGCATTTCAAACGCGCTCAGGGTGTGAGACAAGAAGAACACCACAATAGAAATGATAAAAAAGCTGTATACATTTTTCTTTGAATCCTCGCTGTGCTTGCCGATAATACGCATTTGGACCATATTAAACCCTAGTGTCAACGCAAAACGCAGTAGAAGTTCTAGTATTGGGGATTCTGATATCATTATGGAGAGTGATTAGCGTTATTCCAGTAAATATACGTTTAGATGTGTACTTTTTAGTCGGGTTTAAAGACAAACAAATACGGGCTCTGCCTAATTGTATTAGATTTGTACATCACTATTTTTCACCATTAATATCTGAACAACTATGACAACACCATTATTATACATTGGGCCTGGACTTGGTGTGGGTGCCGGAATCTTGATTGTACTTGTTTTACTACTCATTGTTGCTTCTTTTGGCTACCTGCTTTGGTACCGCATCAAAAGAGCCACACGTAAAAAATAATTCTTGACAACCGCCCTGATTTATACGCTGCCTTTTTTGTCTGGACTGCTACTCGCGATAGGGGTGTTGTGGATGAAGCGTCCCTTTTTTAAGCTTGCAAAGCGCAGTGTCTCGCTGCTCAACACCCTAGTTTCTGACCTAGATGAAGATGAAAAGTTTGAAGCTGTCAATGCGCAGGTATTCAAAACAATGGGCGCTTTAGCCCTTGTGTTGTGCATGTCTATAGTGGTCATCTGTTTCAGTACTGCTGTATATACCGGAGTATTTGGCCTCGTTTTTGAAAAAACATTGAGCTCTGGCATTAAAATGGGAATTCTTGCGGTGGGCAGTATTGTGCCGTTCGTTATTCCGCGCAAACAAACGAGCGACTATAGTGATATAGCGCAGCTCTTTCACCGCCTAGTTTTAGACAATTATCATTTAGGCAAGCGCCTATTGGAACGTCAGGTTAAAAATTCCGAGGTCTCGAGCCATTATAGCGGTCCGTTTAGCCGGGTGCTCATTACCGGCTTAGCAAGATCAGGGACCACCGCTTTAACCAAAGAGCTGGAAAAAAGAGGTCCCTTTGCGTCTTTAGACTACAGCAATATGCCGGTTTTATTAGCTCCTCGGCTCTGGAGAAAGTTCTACAGGCCTAAACAGGTTGAAAATAAGGAGCGTGCGCATGGCGATGGTGTTAAAGTTGGCCTAGCAAGTGTAGAGGCTTTAGAAGAATACTTCTTTAAGGTGTTGAAACAAGACTGTTATATTCTAGAAACCGGACTACAGAAGCACGCGCTTTCTGAAGAAGAGAATGCGCTGTATCGTAAATATCAAAACAGTATTTCAGGGCCTGGTAAAGTCTATCTCGCGAAGAACAACAACGCTATTACCCGGCTCCCTTCTTTGATAAAGCACAACCCTGATCTTATTGTTTTTGTCATGCTTCGCGATCCTTTACAGCACGCTTACAGCTTAATGAAACAGCATCAAAAATTCTTAGCGAAGCAAGAAAAAGATCCGTTCGTTATTGATTATATGAACTGGTTAGGGCACCATGAATTTGGGTCTAATCAGCGCCCTTTTTTACTTCAAGAGGGTGAGGCAGAACTACACCTTGGGGACCCTAATACTTTAGCGTATTGGCTCAAACGCTGGGTCAGTTACTACACCTATGTGCAGGAATTTGAAACCGTACACCTATTAAGCTATGAGGCTTATGCCCATGATCCTGTAGCAACACTGCACTGTATTGCTCAAGCTTCCTTTATTGATCTTGACACTACTGGATTAGGTGTTTTTTCAAAAAAAGATGTCCCCATGGACAAGGCAGGTTCAACACTGGAGACCGCTGCACATGAACTCTATTTAAAGCTGATAGGCCAATGTCGAAACGTGTCCTTATAGTAGAAGATAATCCCGATCTAGGAGCTGTCTTAACAGCGTTTTTAGCGCTGCTGAGCTACGAGTCTGAATTGACACAAAGTATAAAGGAATCCATCCACCTATTACAGGAAGGGAGCTTGTTTGATGTTCTTATCGTTGACTATACATTAGACGATGGAAAGGGTATCGAAATAATTAATTGGTGTAAAGAACGTGTCGATTACAAGGACCTCCGGTTTGTCTTAATAAGCGGCTACGACAAGAGTCATTTCTCTTCGTCTATCATGGAGGACCCTACGATTACTTTCCTACAAAAGCCTTTTACCATGGCGAAGCTGAAGGACAGTTTAGGTTAGCACCAAACTAAGCTCTACATTCATTACACCCTAGAAATCAACGAAATGAACATCCCGGAACTCAAACATCAAAATTTTAGCGTGCTTTCCAACACGCTACTTGATCCCTTCGTCGTCTACGTTTATTGTAGTATAATTTTCTCCACAAACCACTCTGAGCCTGCTTGTATGTTCAGCATATATACTCCGCTTGGCAATTGTGTGAAATCAAGTTTTTTAACCTCAAGGAGCTCTGAAACAAATTGAGCTTTACGTACGCTCTTTCCATTCAAGTCTGTCAACTCCCAGCGCACCTCCACGCCTTCCGCAAAGTCTACCAAAAAGTCTAGCTCACCCTCTGAAGGGTTTGGGTAGAGCGCAAACGGCTTTAGTGGCTCCCTCAGCTCTTCTAACTCCATAAAGGCTGCTTTTTCAAGCTTCACATCGGAATAAATGTGCCACTCGCCGGGCGCGAATGTGATTGGAGCAGTAGCGTTAGAAACCACGACGGAGTCTCCGGTGAAGTAATCATACCAAGTTCCGGTATGCTGAAAGTTAGGATAAACCGCGCCTTGGGTAACCCTGAAGTTCCCCACAACCGTGACATTCGTATCTGTGCTGTTTAGATTAATACGTTTCGCGCCTCCATTGAGCGCGTAGTTGAAGTTGTTGGTATTGAAAACACCATACTTCTTGCGCATGTTAATCATCGCCGCGGTATAGAAATATATTTTTTGACGATGTTGGTTCTGGTAATAATTCCACAGAATGGGTTTTTCACAAATTCTACAGGGGTTGTTGATTGAAACATCGTATCCAAGTTCTTCAAACATGTATAACATTTTAGGACCTGGAATCGTGTACATAAATGCGCTTGTCAATATTTTTCGCTCTGCCAAAGTTGCGAGTGTTTTAGTGTCGTAGCTCCCGTTAGAATTGCCATAACTCTTAATTTGAAAAGCGGTACGCTCCTCGTCATGACTCTCCATGTAGGTGATCAGGTGCTTGTCATTCCATCCTCGCTCTTTATGGATGCCCCACTTAAAATCACTATTCGCGGTATAGCCCATCGCAGCCTCGTAATATGCATGGACCACGTTTCCCCACAACATCATGCCGTAGTTGCTTAATTCCTTTTCCTCCTGGTCTGGGCCCCAGTGTTCTAATATGACATAAAAATCAGGGTTTATGTCCCATAGGGTGTCTGCTATTCTCTTGAGTGCTGAGATTCTTGTGCTTTGGTAGCTGTCAGCATTTGAGCTGTTTGTAAAGCCTTTCGTGAAATCAAACCTGATGCCGTCAATATTGTACTCGTTGATCCAAAAAGTGTTTATCCGATCCATGTAGTCCCTTGTAGGCTGCACGTAATGATCAAAGTCATTACCCCAGCAGTTTGGCGGGTGAGGACATGTTTGGTTCATATACGGATTATTCGCCGCCGGTCGGTTGTTCGTTGCGTCCCACCACATTTGAGCAATAGGGTTTAGTCCATAGGCATGGTTGAAGACCTGGTCTGCAATCACGGCAATTCCTCTACTGTGACAGCTGTCTACAAACTCCTTAAACTTGTCTGGTGTTCCGTAATACTTGTCCAGCGCCATGTGAAACATAGGGTTATACCCCCAAGATGAGTTGCCTTCAAAATCAGAATTAGGCATCAATTCTATAGCGTTAACACCCAGCCTATCTATGTAGTCTAACGTGTCTATCAATGTTTGATAATTACGTGAGGTTACGAAGTCGCGAATGAGCAGTTCGTAGATGACCAGTTCCTCCTGGTTTGGAGCTTGAAAAGTCGTGTTTTTCCATTGATAGGGTGTCTTCGCGGTTTGATATAACGTGACGTTTCCGGTGGTTTTTCCTGAAGGATAGCTCGGCATGTTGGGATAGGTGGCCGCTGATATATATCCGTCATTCCAAGGGTCTAAAATCTGCGTAGAATAGGGATCCGCTACGCGAAGATTTCCGTCTATCAGGTATTGATAATTAAAGGTTTGGCCAGCAGGAACCGTGAATTCTGTGAACCACCAGGCGCCTCCCGGAGTACGAGTCATCGCGTTCTGCGTGTCAGGCATGTAGTCATTCAGCGAGGTCAATACAAAAACCCTGTTTTTACCAGGCGCATAAAGCTTGAAAAACACCGTGGTGTCATTCAGCTCATTAATTCCCATTTCCATTCCTCCTGGGAGGACGGCTACATTAAGCACGGGTGCAACAGAGTAGTAGGCTGTATCATATACTGTTGAGCTTGAGTCTGACGCCTCTAGAACGACCGTATGTACTCCCGGTATGGTGTCGCTCAGGAAGAAGGAGTCTTGTTTGGTAGAGTCCTGGTAAACTAAGTTGCCGTTGTCGTAGACTTTCATGTCACACTTCGCTGTAGATGCAATGACAAACTCTAAAGAATCATTCATCGCAATCAACTGCGTAGATTCTGGAGACATAAATTGAGCAATTAACCCGGCATTGGCAGGATATACATCATAATAAATATCAGACCCCGATGTGGCTCTACCCACGGTCGTGCCGTTGGCATTTCGAAATACAAAGGCCATTTTTTGAACCGCTACGCCACTGCCAAAGCCGTAAAACGTGGGCATATGGTAACTAATCTTATGTAGATTGTTTCCCAGTGGTGTCATTAATACGCTTACATCCGCCGTGCCCCAGTTTCCTTGGACATGCCTCCAGTCTGTGGCAGATGTACTTTGATTCGTGATTAATCCTGCATGTGCATAGACGGGTATCACTCCCGTAAGGGCCGCGTTTCCTTGTGTTGCATCATAAATAATGGTTACCGTGTCGTTTTGCGAGGGAAACGCTGGGGTAACAGAAAGAACCTGTGCGGTCATCGCCGTTGCAGCAAAGAAGAAAAACAAACAAGGGAATAGTGTACGCATCATCTCAAAATATCGTCGTTAATGACAGACTCTCAAAGTTAGGGCATATCTGTGGCGGTTTGAATCGGATTTTGACCGGTCTTACTCCGCTATTACCAAAATGACTGCGCAGTAGAAAAGAACTAACAAGACATCAGAGATATCTATATAGGACAACAACAACCTATAGCTTTCGTCAATTAACTTTGTCCGAGTTAAAACGCACCATTATGAAAATCCCTATCATCAAACACCTGGTCGACTTTGTAGAAAATAATGACGAAGACTTTATCCATGAAACCATAGAGGTTTTGGAGTCTTTAGCAGATGTGCCAACCCTAAAAGATGAAGAGCTAGACGTTATTGGAGAACTCATCTCGAACATGTATGGTGCCATTGAAGTCCAAAAAGAAATCTCTAAAGGAGTGTCAAAAAAAGATGCTCTAAACGGATTTATGAAGCGGGTTCTTGGGTCTATTAAGTAGTAGGTCTTGTTCTGACAAAAAGAAGTCAGGACAGGAAGAAGCCTAATGCTTGGAAGCGAGTATCATCACCCTGTCACACATATAGTTAATAACATCGGGGTCGTGTGAGATAAAAATCATACTGAGATCCCGGTTCTTTTTAATTCCGTTCAACAGGTTCAAGACCTGTGCTTGGACGCTAACATCCAAGGCACTCACGCTTTCGTCACAAATCAAGACTTTTGGGTTCGCTGCAAGAGCTCTTGCAATGCCGATCCGCTGGCGCTGACCACCTGAAAAGGACGCTGGCTTTTTAGCTAAGTCCTCTGCCGTAAGACCTACTTCTTCCAGTAATGCTCCAGCGCGACTATGGCGCTCCTCAGCGCTTAGTTCACCTTGATGTCTTTTTAGGACAGCTCCTAAAATTCTGCCAATACGATGACTGCCGTTCAAGGCACTGAATGGGTCTTGAAAAATGAATTGAATCTTCAGTGGATTGCCTTCGTAGTCGAACGATGTGCAAGAATATTCGTTAAGCCCAACGATTGCTCGACCTATAGAGCTCTTTCCGCTACCCGAAGGGCCTATCAGCCCTAAGGTTTCCCCTTTTAATAGTTTCAGGTCAAGGTCCCTGACCACCCAGTCCATCGTGGTTTTTAGTCCCTTTTTAGTCTTGTATCCTAAGTTCAATCCGCGAATACTTAACACGTTAATATCTCCTGAAGGTGGATGTAACTCTTGCTGAATTGGAGGGCCTGATCGGTCCATAAAATCCGCCAAAACTGGCAACGGGTATGGTCTTCCGTGCTTAGGTGGTCGGCACGCTAAAAGCCCCTTTGTATAGGGGTGTTGTGGGTTGTCAAAAACCTGCTTCGCGCTGCCTTTTTCTACCGTTTCTCCCTTATATAACACCTGAACCTTATCAGAAAAACTCGCGACAACTTCCAGGTCATGGGAGATGAACCACAAAGCACAGCCCTTCGTTCTAACCAGTTTTTCTAGCAACGCCAGTACCGTGGCCTCCACCTCTTTGTCCAGTGCTGTCGTAGGCTCATCTGCAATAATCAGCTCTGGCTCAAGGAGCATCGCCATGGCGATAACCACCCGCTGTCTTTGTCCTCCACTGAGTTCATGAGGATATTTAAATTGGGAGGTCTCTGGGCTGGGCAGTTCTACCTCAGTAAGTGCTGATATAATTAATTTCTTACGCTCCTTTGATGAGAGTGATGTGTGTTGAACAAGGACCTCGTCAAGCTGCTTGCCCACCCTCATGGAAGGATGTAAGGCGGTCATCGGATCCTGAAAGATCATGGACACACGTTTGCCTCTTATTTGAAGCCACTCTTTTTGCGTGTAGCTTTCTAACTCTTGTCCAAAAAGCAAGGCTTGCTTGTTTACTACCTCAGCAGTTGGGGCAAGAAGGCCCATGGACATTAGAGCGGAAATAGACTTTCCTGAGCCGCTTTCTCCCACAACAGACACAATCTCTCCCTTCGCTAAACTGAAGTCGAAATCCTTCAGCACATGCTTGTCTCCAAAGGTAATATTGAGTGCTTTTATGTCAACCAACAGGTGAGACATATCAATTATTTGTCCACTCGTTAACTTGTTCGAGTAGCGTCTTTTCCACTTGGTTGAAGTCCTCAATCCATTTTGGACCAGACGTTTGACCGGTTCGAGCGACAACAAGGTTGTGCTCCGGAACCACCATGATAATCTGGCCAAGCATTCCTCTAGACCCGTAAATTTTTCCTTGTGTTTCCGGGTATATCCAATACCCATGGCCATACCTCGGGCTTTTAAAGCCCTGAACCGCCATGGACAAGAATGTAGAATCTACCACCTCAAATTCCCCTACTCTTCCGTGATTCAAGGCAAACTGACCAATTTTCGCTAAGTCCAACGTGGCTGCGTTTAGACTGCTGAACGCAAGCTCGATACCCCCTTCGTGATCTAGGTGCCATGTTGCGTCGGTCTCAAAACCCAGCTTGGTAAACAACTCTCTATTTGCATAGCTCGAGATACTTTCACTTACCGCTCTGGTTAAAGCTATCCCCAGCATCTGTGTACATGCGCTCTGGTATTCCCATTCTGTGCCCGCCTCAAACTTACCTGGCGGCGTACTTAAGACCACCTCAGCGACATCGTCATGGTAATACAGTTTTGCGGTTTTTGAAAACGGGTTTTTGTAATCTTCTTTGATGTGCATCCCTGCCGTCATGGTAGAAAAATGACGTAGCGTTGGAATAGACACCCCCTCCGGGATTTTATATTCTGGAATATACTGGGTTATGGGTTCGTCCCAAGAGCCTATATATCCATCTTGTATTGCAATTTGGACAAGCAATGTTATAATCGACTTGGCGACTGAAAAACTGTTGCTAATGGTTTGCGCATTATGGTCTTCCCAATATTCCTCAAGCACCACCTTGTGGTCCTTTAAAACCACTAATCCGCGTGTATCAAAACCCTCAAGGGCCTCTCGTGTTTGCGTGTTTAGCGACCACTTTTCTTCCGCATGCTGAAACGGCTGCGGATTCAATGAGGGTATTTCGCGCTGACTAAAATGCTTTCTGTCATAAATATGAGCAGAGGTATGCCCGTCAAAA
>CAJJCK010000141.1 GCA_905182675.1 uncultured Cryomorphaceae bacterium
AGCGTGACTTCCACAATCATAAGATTGAATACTGTCTAAAGTCATCTCATACAAGTTATAGGCCATGCTGTTTTCTGCTATCAAACCACTGTCTAATCCGCAAATTTCAGCGTTCATCCATGGCTCATGAGAAAGCACCACCTTCCCATCCTTGCTAATACAAACGTCTAATTCTAATGTACTCAACGAAGGGAATTCTAGCGCTTTTTGAAACCCAGCAATAGTATTTTCAGGTGCTAGACCTCGAGCACCGCGATGACCTTGCAGGTCGAGTACTCTTTCCGGCTTTGTACAAGAGGAAAAAGCAATGGATAAGATTGCACATAGGGCAAAGCGACAATGGATGTTATTGAGTACTTTCATAGACATGTTTAATAAGCTCTAAAATAAACTATCCCATGCGACAAAAGGTAATACTAGGCCTTAGTTTTGTGGTCTTAATGACACAATGTACCATGAAGGAACAACCGCTCTCTGGCGAACCTAAGGCTAAAGAAATAGCACACGAATTAACAGCACACGGTGACACCCGTATGGATGAGTACTATTGGCTTAAGGATCGCGAAAATCCTGAGGTAATTGAGTATTTAAATGCTGAAAATGCCTATCGTGAGCGGATCATGTCAGGTACTGAGAAATTACAAGAACGCCTTTATGAGGAGATTGTAGGCCGTATTAAAAAAGACGATAGTTCAGTGCCCTACTTATTGGATGGTTTCTACTATTACACCCGTTACGAAGGCGAGTCTGAGTATCCGTTGTATTGTAGGAAAGAAGGTAGTTTAGAAGCGGATGAACAGGTAATACTAAATGTTAACGAATTAGCAAAAGACCATAGTTACTATCAAGTTGGGGGATTGAGTATACATCCGTCCAACCAAAAAATAGCTTTTGGAGTTGATACCATCAGTCGCCGCATATATACCACCTTCACAAAGGATTTACTCACAGGGGAAATAACACAAGTCACCTCGAATGAATGTTCTGGTGGAAGTACTTGGAGCAGTGACGGTAACTATTTGTTTTATACGGTAAAAGACTTAGAGACTTTGCGCAGTAATTCCGTGAAAAGATGGAGTACTGAGTCAAATACTAGTGAGACAGTTTACACAGAGGAGGATGAGACATTTTCCTGTTTTGTTTACAAGAGCAAGAGCCGTGATTATATCATGATTGGAAGCTCTTCCACGATGGCAGACGAGCATCGATTTATTTCTTCCTCAGCACCTTTGTCTGAATTCACAATAATTCAACCTAGAGCGCGTGGCTTAGAATATGGTGTGAGTCATTTTGACGGTCATTTCTATATTAGAACAAATGCAGATAGTGCCACGAATTTTAAGCTGGTCAAAACTCCAGTTCATGCAACGGGGATTGAGAATTGGACGGACGTTATTGCCCACAGACCTGAAGTATTATTTGAGGGTATGGAGCTTTTTTCTGATTATTTGGTGACAGAAGAGCGTTCAAATGGGTTGACCAGAATTAAAATACAGCCTTGGGGTGAAGAGGCTTATTACCTCCCTTTTGAAGAAGAATCATATACCGCATATGTAGGGAGCAATCCGAGTTTTGAGCAACAACATTTGCGTTATGGATACACCTCATTAACTACTCCT
>CAJJCK010000142.1 GCA_905182675.1 uncultured Cryomorphaceae bacterium
TTTTAGGGTTAATCTCCGTTGCTTTTTTAGCTTCCTGTGGAAGTAGCGACCATGGAGAATTGGTAGGCGTGCAAAATCGTCCTACTTGGTACCCT
Source organism: uncultured Cryomorphaceae bacterium (assembly GCA_905182675.1). Lineage (GTDB taxonomy): Bacteria > Bacteroidota > Bacteroidia > Flavobacteriales > Schleiferiaceae > UBA10364. The sequence goes on from CAJJCK010000142.1 coordinate 96, forward strand.
AGCGAGCCTTATGGTATGGTTTACATCCCTCAGGGATCATTCACTATGGGAAACCATGATGAAGATGTGCCTTATGCATACACTGCTCCTGCTAAAGTGGTAAGTGTTCCTGCCTTTTACATGGACCAAACTGAAGTCACAAATAACGAGTACCGTCAATTTGTGAGTTGGGTTAAAGACTCCATCACACGGACTCGATTGGCGGAAGGCTTAGTCGAAGATTTCGAATACATTGATCTTGCTGAAATGGAAGACCCAACATTCTTTCAAGAGTATGTTGCGTTAAATTATCCAGACAGCATGATGCGCCGCTTAGATTGGGATCCTTATTTAGAGTGGGATAAGAATCGCTATCCTTCAGCAGAATATACAGAGGTCGTTGAGAGCATGTACTTAGCACCTGAAGAACAATGGTTAGGCTATCGTCATCTTGACACACGTCAATTAAACTATACATTCTTCTGGATTAATAAACAAAAAGCGGCTAGTAAACTGAACCGTGCAGAGTTTGATTATAACGATGCGGATGGCGACGGAGAAATGTTCAGCTACCGTGATTACATTAAGGACACACAAGCAGGTTCAGATCGTGCATCATTTTTTGAAAAAGAAACCATTAACATATACCCGGACACCTTGGTCTGGATACATGACTTTACCTATAGTTTCAACGAGCCAATGCATGACAAATACTTCTGGCACCCTGCTTATGATGATTACCCTGTTGTTGGCGTGAGCTGGAGACAAGCCAGAGCATTTGCCAACTGGAGAAGTAAATATCGTCGCGACTTTTTGAAGCGTTCTGGTGAGCTGATTGAGCACGATTTCCGTCTACCCACAGAGGCAGAATGGGAATATGCAGCTCGCGGTGGTGATGAACTTACTACTTTCCCGTGGGGAGGCCCTTACGCAACTAATAGCGCTGGATGTTACCTAGCTAACTTCAAGCCTCGGAGAGGTAACCTAACTGCAGACGGTGGTTTTTATCCCGTGAAAGCGACTGCCTACTCTCCTAATGGATACAACCTATATTGTATGTCAGGCAATGTAAGCGAATGGACTTCGACTTCTTTTGATGTTCAATCCTACGCATTCGCTAGTGATGTAGCTCCTGAGTTACAGTACAACGCATTTGAAGAAGAAAGTGAAACCATGAAACGCAAGGTGATTCGTGGTGGTTCTTGGAAAGATGTTGCTTTCTTCCTTCAGTTAGGATCACGGGATTATGAGTACCAAGACACTGCAAAAAGTTATATTGGTTTCAGAACAGTTCAGAGTTTCTTAGGAAGAGACTTAAAAGACTTTTAGAAAGAAGAATAAGATCACTTAAATTAAATATTAAACAATACAACTAAGATTATGGCTCTAATTGACGTAAACGGAAAAGGATTTAAGAACTTTATGGCGAAGCTCTATGGTATCGGAGCGGCAGTAGTTATTACAGGTGCAATGTTCAAAATCATGCACTGGGAAGGAGCTAACATCATGCTTGTTCTTGGTCTGAGTACAGAAGCTGTTATTTTCCTGTTTTCCGCTTTCGAAAAACCTGGAGAGGATTACGATTGGTCACTAGTATACCCTGAACTCGCAACGGGTGATGGCGCCAAATCTCTAAGTGTATCTGAACAACTAGACAATGCTCTGGAAAATGGCGGTGTTGATGCAGAGCTTATCGCTCGCCTTGGTGACGGTATGAGAAGTTTAAGTGAAACTGCAGGATCGTTATCCGGCGCAGTAGATGCAGCTGGTGCAACTGCTAAATATTCAGAACAACTTAACCATGCTGCAACCAACATGGAAAGCCTGAATGCTTTGTACTCCGTCCAATTAGAGAATGCAACATCTCAGGTAGAGCGTCAAAATGATGTAATGGAAAAATTAAGTGGTGCATCTGAAAATGCATCAGGTTTGGTGGCTGAACTCGCTTCATTGAAAGGAAACCTGGCTACTTTGAATAGCGTTTATGGTGGTATGTTAACCGCCATGGGTAAATAAATAATCTGTCCAAGAATTTAGATTACTAAACCCGTAAAAAGACTACAATGGCAGGAGGCAAATTATCACCGCGTCAAAAAATGATCAACATGATGTACCTCGTGTTGACCGCGTTACTAGCATTAAATGTGTCCAGAGAAGTCATGGATGCCTTTTACGAGGTAATGATAGGTCAAGAGGCATCGATTGAAACAGTTGAAAAACAAAATGCAAATATCTACGCGGCTTTTGAAGCTGCTGCTGCAGAGAATCCAGTAAAAGCTGGCCCTTGGAGAGATAAAGCAAATGAAGTAAAATCTAAATCAGAGTCCATGTACTCTAAAATAGACGAAATTAAAGCAGAGGTCATTGAACGAAGTGGTGGTTCTGATGAAGAAAGTGGTGATGAAGGCAAACCTAAGAAGATGGACGACCTTGAAACGTCCCCAAATTACTTTCTCGTTGAGCAGCACGGGACTGAACTTAAGAACGGCTTGAGTGATTATAGGGACTTCTTAAAGATTCAAACTACAGAAAATGCCCTTTTGACTAATGCATTGAATACTACATTCGACTTTAGCGATCAAATGGATGACGGTGCTACCATGACCTGGGAGCAATCAAAGTTTGAGCATTATCCCCTGATTTCTGTATTAACGTTTTTAACCAAAATGCAGTCTGATATTCGAACTTCAGAAGCCAACGTTATTGATTACTTGCAAGCGAATATTGGTAGATCTGATTTAAAATTTACGGGTGTGAGAACCGTCGTAATGCCTAAAAGTACGTATGTTACTCAAGGCGGCGAATATGAAGCTGAGGTCTTCTTGGCAGCGTTTGACGATACCCAGGAGCCTACAGTTATTATCAATGGGGTAGAATTAGCCGCTGAAGATATTGTAGGTGGTGTAGCGAAAGTCAGGTTCCCAGCAAATAAGATTGGAGAAACTAAATGGAATGGAGAAATTCGATTAACACAAAATGGTGAAGAAAAAATATTCCCTGTTGAGGGTATGTTTAACGTTGCTCCACCAAGCGTAGTGATCTCTCCCACAAAAATGAATGTACTGTATCGCGGTGTAGATAATCCACTTGAGGTTTCTGTTCCAGGTGTAGATCCTTCCAAGTTGATCGTTACAGGGACAGGAGTAAAAAAATCTCGTGATGGCTACATAGCTGATGTCACTCGTAATAAAGGTGGTGAACTTAAAATTTCAGTTGCTGTAAAAGAGGGTGACGTTACCAAAAAGATGGGGAATAAAGTTTTCCGTGTGAAAAATCTACCTGATGCTGCTGGTTCCGTGTTTGGCAAGACAGACGGTATCATGTCCGCTAATCTGTTGAAGAAAGTTAAAGTCGAAGCAAAGTTTGTCAACTTTGATTTTGAACTCCCGCTGACTGTAGAGCAATTCGAGGTAATCATTTCTCCATATGCGCCTTTTACATGTAAAGGTGCTTCGCTTTCTTCTGGTGCAAGAGCTGCACTTGATAAAGTAAAGCCAGGTACCACGATCATTTTTAGAAATATAAAAGCTAAAACAGCCAAAGGCATGAAGCCTAAGGTTGCGGCTATCACTATTGACGTAAACTAATATGTTAAAAATTAAAGCGTTTTTCATGGTAGTACTTGCTTTGGGTTTATCCCTAAGTACTGCCCAAGCACAAGTGCTAGATCCATCAGATGATGGTCTTATACCGGAGGCTTCGAAGCACTACCGCAATAATCGTGTTATACCGTATCCTTTTTTACGTCAAGACGATATGTTGTGGTCTGAACGTCACTGGGAACGTATTGACTTACGTGAAAAAATTAATCTACCCCTGTACTTCCCTATTAAGCCTATGCCTGATCGCAAAGCGCTATGGGATGTTTTGATAGATGGTATTCTTACAGAGAACACGATCACGGAGCTCTTCAGAGATGATAAGTTTGAACTTCCTCTTACTATGGAAGAAGTACGCGGGCTAATTGAACAATACGATACCATACCTGATCCTGATGATCCTTTTGGACCTCCACTAGCTATTGATACCATCTCCATAAAGGCAAACGGTGTAGTGGCGTATCATTTGAAAAGTGATTGGTATTTTGACAAGCAACGTGGCGAACTCAAAAATAGAATTATTGGAATAGCTCCTGAAGTTAAGGATCCACGTAATCCATCTTTAACCTATAATCCATTTTGGATTTGGTTCCCAGATGCTCGTTACGCCATGGCCACTTCAGTTGCTTACAATGAGAAAAACAACAACCAACGTTTGACGTTTGATCAAATTATGCATTTTCGAAAATTCAATGCTGTGATCACAAAAATGGACAACGTTTACGACAGAACTATTTCAGAGTACAAGAGAAACAGTGCGATGTCACAATTATTGGAAGCTGCCGCAATTAAAGAGGAGCTCCGTAATAAGGAACATGATATGTGGACCTACTAAGAGGTACCGCAACAAAATCATTAGCAGCTCCCGTTACCTTGTAGCGGGAGTTTTTTTTTATGAAACATGTAGATTACATCATTGTCGGCGGAGGTATTTCAGGAAGCGTACTCAGCTATACTTTGATGAAGTATGGCGCCGCAGTGCAACTGTTCGATTGTCCAGAGCAGAACTTAAGTTCGAACGTAGCAGCTGGTCTATGGAATCCTATAGTGCTTAAACGACTTAAAAAGGTCTGGCGCGCTGACGAGATGATGGAGGAATTGGCCACCCTATATCCATCTATGGAGCAATGGAGTAAGGCCTCTTTTTATCAGTCAATTCCTATACGACGCGTTTTTCACAGTCCCGGGGAGCAAAATAATTGGCTTGGATTAACTAGTAATGAAGCGTTTGCTCCGTACATGGAGGACACTATTGCTCCACTACCAGAGGGTGTCATTGGTCATCATGGATCTGCGATGATGAAACGAACAGGACGCTTACATGTTAATACCATGACAAAAGCCGTAGCTAATCGGCTCGACACTCAGGGATACTACAGCAAAGAAAAGTTTGATTGGTCCAAAGTCATGAGGAACGATGAAGGAGTCGAATACGATGGGCTTCGTGCCCATGGTATTATATCGTGCCAAGGAGCACAGTTGGCTATTGGCGGAGGACAGATAGCACAAAATGGATTCGCCCCAGTTAAAGGGGAGATCCTAAGGATTAAGCTCGATAGAGATATAGGTAATGAGTGCATACACCAGGGATATTTCATGCTTGGCGAGCAAAATAAAGAATGTTCCGTGGGAGCCACTTATGCCTGGGACGGATTTGAAAATGGCCCTACAGCAGAGAAACGCTTAGAGCTGGAAGAGCATATGAAATCTGTCTGGCTAGGTACCAAACAAACCATTAATCACACAGCAGGTATTCGTCCTGCTACCAAGGATAGGCGCCCCATGGTAGGGCCTCATGAGCACCTGCAACACACCTGGATCTTCAACGGTATGGGAAGTAGGGCCGTTCTTATGACACCTTGGCTAGCCAGAGTATTGGTAGAGCATCTCATGTATGGCAGCGAATTACTACAGGAGTGTCTTCCGAGCCGATTTAAGGCTTCTTCCTGATATTCTTGTCATAAGAGACGAACAGTGACAGCCAGGTCGTTCTAGCAGTTCTAAAAATCAGCGGTGCAGCCAGTATCAATATCAGTGCAAGAGTGCCAATGGTAGGCCACATCTCCCAATCAAGGAACATAGAGAAAACAACATATACAGCCACGAATAAAGCTACGGTATAGCCATAACTCACATACATAGCACCATAGTAGAAATTTGGCTCAGGCTCAAAGTTTTGATCGCATACCGTACACCTAGGATTGAAATCCATCATGGTTTTAAACTTATATGGATTCTTCTCTTGATAGATATCGCCCTCCATACAACGCGGACATTTACTCTTCGTAATTGAGTATACTTTGGTTCCTTTTATCATGTGAAATAAAGTCTAAATGAATAGTTCAAAAATACAGAGTCCAGAGGAGCTTATTTGATACTTTTGTCACGATGATTTTAGCTCTAAACAAAGCCTCGTTATTTTTCGGGGGACGCGCAATATTTGACGAAATAGGATTCCAAATTAACCCAGGAGACCGCATAGGTTTAGTGGGTAGAAATGGAGCTGGAAAGTCAACGCTATTAAAACTAATTGCAGGTGATTACGCGCTAGACGGGGGATCCATGAGTATGGCAAAAGAAGTTCGCATTGGATTTTTACGGCAGGATCTCAAGATGGATATGCACAAAACAATCGTACAGATTGCCCGTAGTGCCTTTGAAGAAGTTGAGAAAATCAACGTCAGAATTGAAGAAATAAACGCCGAATTCGCTGTTCGTACTGACTACGAAAGTGACGGTTATGGGCAGCTCATAAGTGAGATTAGCGATTTAAGCGAACGTTTCGGCATGTTAGGTGGTGATAGTTTGGATGCCGATGTGGAGCTCGTACTGAAAGGTCTAGGGTTTGTTCCTGAGGTCTTCGACCAACCCTTAAGTACTTTTTCAGGGGGTTGGCGAATGCGGGCGGAATTGGCTCGATTACTCCTACAGAAACCAGAACTATTGCTGCTTGATGAACCCACCAACCACTTAGATATTGAGAGTATCATGTGGCTAGAAAAGCATTTAGGGGAAAGCAGTCAAACGCTAATGGTCGTAAGTCACGATAGAACATTCTTGGATAATGTGACCAACAGAACCATCGAGGTTTCCATGGGTAAGTCGTATGATTTTAATGCTTCTTACTCAAAGTATGTAAGTCTCCGGGCTGAGATTCGTGAAAAGCAAATTGCTGCAGCGAAGAACCAAGCCAAGGAAATCAAACAAACGGAAGAATTAATTGAGCGTTTCCGCGCTAAGGCCAGCAAAGCGTCATTCGCCCAAAGCCTCATAAAGAAGCTCGATAAAATGGATCGAATTGAACTCGATCAAGAGGATACTTCCTCTATGCATTTCAAATTTCAGCCTACCCCTCGTAGTGGAAAAGTAGTGGCGAAAGCGGAAGGAGTCAGCAAGAGTTACGGCGATAAGCTGGTATTACGGGGTGTCAATTTAGAAGTTGAACGTGGCGATAGAGTTGCGTTTGTTGGACAAAATGGTCAGGGGAAATCCACTCTCGTAAAAGCCTTACTGAAAGAAATCACCGCAGAAGGGACCATGGAACTGGGTCATAACGTTCAAGTAGGTTATTTTGCGCAAGACCAAGCGGACGAGTTGGACGGTGATAGAACCACCCTTCAAACTATAGAGGATGCCTCACCTGAGGATATGCGCAAGAATGCAAGAAGTCTTTTAGGCTCTTTTATGTTTAGAGGTGAAGACGCTGATAAAAAAGTCAGGGTACTCAGTGGTGGTGAGCGAGGTAGACTTGCACTTTGTAAGCTTTTGCTACAGCCTATCAACTTCTTAGTCATGGATGAACCCACTAATCATCTCGACATGAATAGCAAAGATGTGCTTAAAAAGAGCCTTCTAGGTTTTGATGGCACCTTGCTCGTGGTAAGTCACGATAGAGAGTTCTTGGAAGGCCTAGTAACGAAAACCATAGAGTTTAGAGACCAAGAAGTAAAAACTTTATTGGGCGGTATTGAATTCTATTTGGAACAGCGTAAGCTGGAAAACATGCGTGAAGTCGAGGCTAAAACTGCTGTCGCTAAGGCAAAAAAATCTGAAGCGAAAAAGGTAGATGAAGACGGAGTTAGTTATAAGGACCGTAAGCAACTTGACAAACATAAACGTAACTTAACCAAGAAGTTAGAACGCGTAGAGGAAGAAATTGAAAACTTAGAAGCACAGATCAAAACATGGGACGATCAACTCGCAGATGCCAATGGCTATATTGAGTTGATGAAAGACACAGAGTTTTATCCTAAGTACGAACAAAAGAAGGCCAAATTGGAGGCCGAAATGGAACTATGGGAAGAAGTCAATATAGAAAAATCGGATTTGGAGCAGCGTTATTCTGTCTCTTAAGTACTGGACTCTGGGCCCAGCCTAAACTAGTTGTTCAAGTGGTGGTAGACCAAATGCGTGCAGAATTCCTGCAACGGTTTCAGCATCAATTTGAAAAAGACGGAGGTTTCCGTGTTCTTTTGGATAGTGGGTTTCACTACTCTAATACCCACTATAACTATATCCCCACCTACACTGGACCAGGGCATGCCAGTATTTCTACTGGAACTACTCCTAAGTACCACGGTATTGTGGCTAATGACTGGCTAGACACACGGAGTAATTACGAAATGTATTGCGTAGAGGACACAACAGTTCGCCCTGTTGGGACCGTTGAATATAGCAGCAGAAGATCTCCCAAGAACTTACGTACGTTAACTTTTTCCGATGGAATTAAGCTACATACGAATGGGCGTGGCAAATCATTTGGAGTTTCCATTAAAGATCGGGGTGCCATATTACCCGCAGGACAATTAGCAGATGGAGCATTCTGGTTAGACAACAATATGCACTTTGTGACCAGTACCTATTATATGCCAAATTTGCCTTCCTATGTAAGCTCTTACAATGCAAAAGAAAAGGCACTAGGTCTGATGAAGAAGGGCTGGAAGCTTGATCTAGCAGCGCGTAAGTATGAAGAAAGTCTGCCTGATGAAAACCCTTATGAGCCTAAATTGAATAGAGGAACGGCTAGCTTTCCGTACGACCTCGAGTATTTAGTGGACACGAAAGGACTAAACATCTTAAAAAACACACCTATTGGTAATGAGATGGTCTTAGATATGGCCAAGGAATTGATCCACGAGGAAGATCTGGGGAAAGATGAGGATACCGATTTTTTGGGTGTTAGTTTCTCCTCTCCTGATTATGCAGGACACACTTGGGGTGTTAGATCTAGAGAGGTTCACGACATGTACCTTAAACTTGATGCACAATTGGGCGAATTAATTAAGACACTAGACCGTAAAGTAGGTCGTCAAAATTATATTCTCTACCTCACAGCCGATCACGGCGCAAGCGAGAATCCCAACCATCTCCGTAATTTTGGTTATGAGGTACAGAACTATCAAAATGCGGATGTGCTCACACAGTTAAATGACCAGATTGAAGAAAGACTAGGTATTCAAAGTGCGGTAGGGAAGATCATCAATCATCATATATTTCTCAATGACTGGGCGAAAGAATCTGTCTTACCTATTACATTGATCGTTGAAGGAATAGACCCATTCGCACATGCCTACTCCGCGGAGCAGATTCGCATAGGGTCAGACGACGAATTGATAAAAATGCTCAATCAAGGGCACCAGAGTAGGTTTAGTGGAGATATCGTATTCACACTTCAGCCTAATTGCATATTCTACGGCCCTTATGGATCCACTCACGGCTCAGGATATACCTATGACACGCACGTACCTTTCTTAATCTTGGGAGGTACAGTCAATGCAGGTAACACATCCGAGAAAACAAGTGTCACAGACATCGTAGATCGAGTGGCTGAAAGTGCAGACCTTCCTTACGCTCCAAACAGCTGGGTTCAATAGAGTTACAAGGCCATACGTCCTTTCGGTATTATTTAGTAATTTGAGCTTCATTGAATACCCAAAATTATATAATTATGAAAAAAACGCTACTATTTTTATCCGTGATTGGCTTTCTAGCTGTTTCATGTACTGGAACTTGTGATTGTGATGTTATTGAAGACAACTATACCTGGGATGGTTTTGCATGGGAGGTAAGTTCTAGCAATCCAACTGAGACTATAGCTATGGATACTTGTGTGGACGCTGGTATCTTAGATTCCACTATTTCTTCCACGGGTGCATACTTGACGGTTACGCGCGCAGTATGTCCATAAATCACCTTGATTTTTAGACATTAAAAAGCCCGATGTTTTCACATCGGGCTTTTTAATGTCTAAAAGTAAAACGACTATTTCAAGCCTTCTTCTATCATTTTATTGAATTCATCCAATTTTGGAAGAACAACGATACGTGTGCGGCGGTTTGCTGCACGACCTTCGCGTGTATCATTAGAAGCAACTGGTACATACTCACCACGACCTGCAGCAGACATACGTTCAGGCGCGATGCTAAAATCGTTTTGAAGTACACGTACGATGTTCGTTGCACGACGAGCGCTTAGCTCCCAATTGTCTTTGACACATGCCGTTGCAATTGGATCAGTATCCGTATGAGCTTCAACTAGAATTTCAAGCGTTGGCTTGGCATTCATGATTTTAGCTACTTTTCCTAGAACTGCTGTTGCTTCCTTACTTACGTAGTCAGATCCTGGACGGAACATCAACTTATCAGAAAGGTTGACATAAACCACACCTTTCTCAACACTGATCTGAATGTCTTGATCGTTCAAATCGCCTAAAGCACCTTTCAACGAAGTCACTAAGGCAAGGGTAACACTGTCTTTACGAGTAACAGCATCTTGCAGGCGAGTGATCGTTACATCCTTCTCATTGATACTCTCCAGTGTTTTTTCCATGTTTTGAGCACTGGTAGCGCTCATGCGAGTCAAATCACCAACTTGCGACATCAACTCAGAATACTGTGCGCGTAACGCTGCCACCTCTGCAGATTGTGCATTCTTAGCTGCTGTTGCTGCTGCTAGTTCCATCTTAGTGTTACTGAGTTTATCAGAAGTCGCATTTTGTACTTCTTCAAGCTCTACATACTTTTGCTTGCTTACACAACTTGACAATGTCAAAGCCGCTGCAATCGCAATTACCAATACTTTTTTCATTTTGTCTGTTTTCAATTCCTTAATGCAAAAATAAGAACATAATCGAACAGACAATGAGGATGTTAAGTAGATTTATCTAAATTATAGAGTATAAAAACTTAATTATCATGAAAAAACTCATTTTAACCGTCGTATTGGCTTGTATCACAGTCGTTTCTTACGCGTAAGAGCAACCAACAACGCAAGAGAAGCATGTTTGTACGGCACAGTGCGATCATAATGCTCAGAAAGAGGTTAAATCTTGCTGTACGACAGCTTCCGCTGAGGGCAAGGAGTGTATGAAGTGCCATCCGAAAAAGGATGATAAAGTAGCTGCTGTCGAACCAAAGAAAGCCTGTTGTTAGGAAAACAAAGCCTGCGGTTCATCAAAATAAATCGATCGTTCAAATCTAAAAAAAGCGCCCAATGGGCGCTTTTTTTTACAGCTCTAAACCAGAAAGATAATCGTCCAGAAATGTTCTAAGCGTAGTCTCTATATCTAGATTCTTTCCAATAATCATCTTATTACTATCTAAGATTAACTTCTTAGGAGTTGATGGTATATAATAGTACCACAGGAAATTTGGACGTTCAAAGTCACTCTCAAACCCGTTAATCCAATCTAATTTGTGCTCGGCAATATATTTTTTCCAATCTGAGAATTCGTTCTCTAGCGTAATAGCGATCACTTGAACTCCGCGTTCTTTATAGTCATCATAGAGATCTTTTAATCTGGGAGTTTCTTTTTTACAGTGACCGCAATTACTGTCCCAGAAGTATAGAATAGTAACTGTAGCCTCTACCTCTGAAAGTTTAATCCTTCCTTTATCAGGTGTGTCAAATGCAAAATCTCGTGCTGGGTTTCCAATCAACTCTGTAGAGAGTCCATCTGATTTTTCTTTAATTTTTGCCAAATCATCCTTTGACATCCAATCAGCGAATCCGGCGTTGTAGAAAGTCTGCGCCAACCATACAAACACCTTGTCTTCACCCATGAATTTCGATGTTTCATAATTATAGGTAGCCGTAGAGACAAGTACTTTCCTGACCTGTTCATCCATAGGTTCATTGAAAAGTTTCTTTAAGTGCTTAATCACAGTATCTGGATCATGACCTAATACGCGCTCAAAATATAAGTCTCTATTTTTCTCAAAGAACGGATTGATCAGTGTACTCGGAGAGGTTAAATTGGTGTATGCCCAAAAATGATCACGAAGCCAATACACATTCGTATCTGGATTCAATGGTAACATCTGAGGTAGCATAAATTCCTTCAATGCCAGATCTCTAACCCCAATCAAATGAGTGCGGATGGCCTCCTGCTCAGGCTGGCTGGAGAGAAATTGTTTGAATAATGCAAATTCATCATTTCCAGGTCCTACTCTAACGGCATTCTGGATGTCGTTGTAGTCTATTTCTACATTTAGGTTTGCATCGGAGATAACAACATCAAAGGAATGTTGTGGATCGAGATACACGATAAAAATACCGCGCTCCTTATTTTCCCATGGTGCGCTAAAGCAGCCCTTAATTATTTGGAAATCTTGTTTTACTACAAGCCCGTTTCCTTTCAGGTAGGCGATTTTCACGGAAGAAATAGAATCCGGGAGGTTTTGAATACAGCCTGAGATATTAATCTGTGCGTAGGACGTTGCTCCAAAGAGAAAGCAAAGCAGAGTGATGATTTTCTTCATATTGACTACGAGCGTTGACTTCATTGATTTAATAGGTTGGGTTAAAGATCATGAATTTTAACACTCCATCTATGGTGACTTTCGTTAAAAAGACCAATTAAATGTTGCGTCAACTTTGAATTCGATCTGTTCAGTACCGTTCGTCCATCAACCTCAGTAATAGGCGTCAATTCCCCCATAGAACCTGTTCCAAATGCCTCATCCGCTGCATATAACTCTGTCAACGATACATTCCTCTCTAGCACCGGTATGCCATTTTCCCTTGCCAATTTTATAACAAGAGCACGAGTGATACCATGTAAACAGGCATCAGCAGTGGGCGTAATCAACTCATTGTTTTTCACCATAAAAATATTGGTTCCATTCATCTCCGCAATAAAGCCAAGGTTATCTAGCATTAGCGCGGAGTCCACCCCAGCATAATTCGATTGGATTTTCGCTAGAATATTATTGATCAGGTTAGTATGATGAATTTTGGAGTCTAAATGCATTGGGCTGTTTCTACGAATGGCACTGGTCATTATTCGTATTCCTTTAGTGTTGTCGTACACCGGAGGTTTCCACTCGGCCAGTACGATCAGTAACGGGCCACTTTGATTTAAGCGTGGATCCATTCCTGAGGTTATCTTCTCCCCTCTCGTCAATGTCAACCGAATATGAGTATCCTTATGCATACCGTTCGCTAATAAAGTTTGCTTAATAGCATTCTTAATAAACGAGCGAGTTGGGATCTCCACAAAATCCATGGCTTGTGCTGAATCTTCTAGTCTATCTAAGTGTTTTTCTAAACAAAATATTCCCTGCTCATAAACTCTCAAACCCTCCCAAACCGCATCTCCACCTTGGACTGAGCTGTCAAAAACAGAAACTTTAGCGTCTTTTCTTGAAACTAATCCATCACCTATCCAAACCTTTATTTCTACATTTCGTGCGTCGAACTCTTGTAGCATACTACTCTAGTTTTAATCTATTCTTAAAAAGTGACCTATATGCCGGAAGGCATTCCTCTACTATTTTCTCATATTTCAAATCTAAACTGGCAGGCATGTCTTTTGGAGGACCAAAACCAGTCGATTTGTGTGCATTATTATACCAATGTGGCCACCAGGGACCATCGTATTCCTTTTCTCCTGAAGGCCATTGTAGCATGCACTCTTGCCACGAAATACCTAGAGCCGAACAGATTAAAGGCATGGTACGTTTGGGATTCTTCAGCATCTCATCTGTATCCACAATGATACTTGGCCCGTTAAACTGCTGAACGATGCTCCATTGCTCTAACTCCTGAGTCAGTCCTATGTCAGTTGCCTTGAGATCAGGAATTACTTTTGAAAACGATGCAATAACTTTTCGGGGGTGTCTTATCCAGAATACGTGTACGGCATTTGCAGCCCATTTCCAATCTTCATTGACCATGTGGTGCGCCATGTTTTTAAGGTACACCTCACTCGATAACGACGCTAAAGTTTCAATTCTCGCCAATATTGCTCCAGCGGATGTTGGCCAACGCTCCAACGTTTCCTCAAGCCCTGGGTGGCCTAAGCGTGGATTATCAAACAAGTACTTGCCATAAAAAGGCTCATCAAATACTGCGCAATTTTCACGTTGCGAGAAGCTGTACATGAGTGCAGTACTGATATTCCTGGGGCCAGAGATGGCATGAATAATCTTATTTGACATCTCAGGAAGTTAGCACTTTGATTTGGGATTTTATACGGGGCTTACTTAGCTGAGTGTCTTTTCTTAATACAAAGTTAGTTTTAGCTTCCTTGACACCTGTTATATTACAGCTGCGTTCGCTTAAGTAAATAAAAAAGCCTTCACAGAATTTGTGAAGGCTCTTCCTTGTGGGCTATACTGGATTCGAACCGGTGACCTCTGCCCTGTCAAGGCAGCGCTCTAAACCAACTGAGCTAATAACCCTTTTTCAGGGCTGTAAATATACGACCCACTTTAAGGAATTTGTGATAAAAACTAAAAGTATATGTATGTTACAAATAACTCCTCATGAGATTAAGACTACTGGCTTTTGTGATTTTTTTGTAGCATAAGTCTGGCCGTTCATGTGAGTACTGAAAGAGTCTGCTAGAATTAATATGTACTCCTTAAATGGACAATTAATTCATTCCATACAGGGTGAAATGGGTGAACATCATGTCGAAAAGCTGCTTTCAGGGGGTATTTGATTCGAATTTTATCTCCTACTGGCCTATCGCCATCTATGCTAATTGCTCTTTAACAGCGGGTTACACGACAAGTAAGAGAATGTTTATATAAATTAGTTTGCTGTTTATAGTTATGACTTGAATATTAAAGCATAGATTTGTCGTTCATAAAAAATTATCATGAATCAAGGAACAGTAAAGTTTTTTAATACAGACAAAGGATTTGGCTTTATTAAAGATGACAATTCAAGCACTGAATACTTCGTGCACGTTACAGGTTTGGTTGACCAAATCGAAGAAGGTGATCAAGTTCAGTACGAATTAAAAGAAGGAAAAAAGGGATTAAACGCTGTAAATGTAACTCAGCTCTAAGTTTATATCGAAGATTTTACAGGCCTCTGCTGAAAAGTAGAGGCCTTTTTTATGCCCAATAGTTACACTCTACTCTTTAGTTTAA
>CAJJCK010000143.1 GCA_905182675.1 uncultured Cryomorphaceae bacterium
CAGGGCGCGTGGATCCCTCAAATTCGAGCTTCGGATTATGATGTAGGATCCGCTTGGGTCGTTGTGAATGATTACCGAAGAAACCACTGGAGTGCCTACCTCTATAAAATTGAGGACTATGGAAAGAAGGTCACAAGGGTGGTAGATGATAGTGATATATTCGGGCCAGTATTGAGTGTACTTCAAGATCCAGTTCAACCCAATCTTATTTTCGTAGGGGCAGAATATGGTTTATACCTCTCTATTGACGGTGGAGCCAATTTTCAGAAATGGGCTAAAAATATGCCTACTGTACAAGTTAGGGATATGGCGTTTCAAGCCCGCGAAAAAGACCTTGTGTTAGGTACATTTGGCCGTGGCGCGTGGGTATTTGATGATATAGAGCCATTGAGGGCATTAGCTTCTTCTCCGTCTTTTGAGGAGCCTTTATTTTTTGAGACTCCCATGGCATACCAATGGGAGCGCAAACAAAGTCCGGGAGTAAGGTTCGCTGCGAGCGCAACGTTCCGCGGAGAAAACAGACCCTTTGGTGCCCGTATGACCGCCTATTTGCCTGAAGTTGATAAGGACAACAAAGAGAAAATGCGGGTAGACTATCAGAATGATTCAGGCGACACGATCTATACCCAATATGTAAAAGTGTCTCAAGGACTCAATCATTGGCGTTGGTCGATGTCTGAAAAGGGCACTAGATATCCACAGTTTAAGGTTCGTGAGGTCAAGGAGCAGCAAAGCGACGTAAGAGGCGTTCAAGTGCTGCCAGGATTATACTCGGTCACCATGAACTGGAATAGTACTACAGTAACCCAAGAATTAACCGTTAAACAAGACTTTAGAATGGAATCGTGGGTGACGACGGAAGATTTAGCCAGTCGTAAGCGCGCAAACAAGGATATTGAATCAATTAAGGCGGTGCTAGACAGTGCTGTTCAGGACTTGGCTCAAGCTCACAACAACATTGAGCGTCTTCAAAAGCTCCTTAAAAATGATGTTTTTAAGGCGGACAGTACGCTACACGACACGGTTAAAGTAACCGCTAAGGCCCTTGAAAAAGTGCGTCTTGGTATTTTTGGAGAAAAGGAGGTCAAAGGATATTTTGAGCAACCGGAAACGTGGTCAAACCAATGGGGCTCTTCTCTCTGGCAGTTACTGGGTTCTCAACGCGCATGGGGCAGCAATGAACTTGCGCTTTACGATCAAATTGAGCAGCGCACCGCGCAAGCGGTAGACTCGGTAAATAAATTTCTAGAGAAGGATTACCATGCGTTATTAGACTATTTAAAAGACCACCCCGTAGACGTCATGGTGCCGCTAAGCAACTAGGCTAAAAGTCAAAAAAAAACATCCCGTGAGCTTCGCTCGCGGGATGTTTTTCTATGCTCAAGCATCTCACCTTATGGATTTACCATCTTTAGGTAGAATGTTATTGAATCACTATGGATTTTCGAACATTTCCCGCGTGGAACAGATAATAGCCGGCTGATGCATGAAGCTCTATGTTGCCTGATGTATTGAGCGTTCCTGTTTTTACAGATCTACCGTCCATACTCGTAATGTTAAAAGGGGTTCCTGTAGGAAGGCCTTGTACTTGGAAAGTTCCCTGAGATGGATTTGGGAATATAGAAATATCCTGCGCAGAAAGCTCCTCATTGTCTAAGGTAACGGACAACTCAAAATCATCAAGGAAGGCGTTGTTTCCACCACCACTGATGAAGTCGACTTTGATCATGATGGGGTCATTTCCTATAAAGTCATTTAAGCTTACGGAGCTACTGCGCCAATTATTTACGGAAGTTGGGTTCCAAGGATTTGCTTTGTTCGTCGTAGCATAGAGCAAGGGGCCGATTAGCGTTCTTACACTTTGCCAAGAATTACCGCAGTCTTGACTAACACTTACGACGATTCCATCAGAGGCAAATCCGGGCTTGCTGGCCACGGCATACTTGAAGCTAAAATTCATGGACTGCGCTCTGTCAACTACGATTTTATCAGTGATTAAAGCATCTGAATTATCAGCATCATTATTATAGTTGTCTAATTTCACACAATACGCACCTTCATAGAAGTTGAAGCTGTTTCGCTCCCATCGAATGGCATCTCCATCTGGATTTTCAACATGCCATGTTCCGTTTGGCACAGTATTGAATTCGAAACCAGAATTGAACCCATTCATCCACATACCATTATTGTTAGACCGCACACTGACGTATCCATCCTGTAGCAATGTGCTGGTGCCTATTCCATTAGTCACCTCAAGCTTCACATTAAAGTTACCGGGGTTACTATAGCTTACGACTGGGTTTTCCATCGTTGAAACGGATGGAGAACCCCCGGGGAAGTCCCAAGACCATGACGTTGGGTTGCCAGCGGTGCTTTTGTCAAAGAATTGGACTGTGGTACCTGCACAGAATACAGATTGTGCGGCGTTAAAATTAGCTTCAGGTGCACAGGGTAAAACTGCTCCTGCGCCAATTCCTGTGACAGATTGATTGGTACTGGTGACTAAATAGCCACGTCTACTGCTGGTGATTAAACTATTGCGCATTATGGATTTTTGATCATCCGTGTACATGTTAACACAGTTGTCATCGGCATAATCCATATAATTTTCAATTTGATCTACAAGATTAGGGAAGTCATTTGAACACGTATTTGCAGTCAATGGACACCCGAAACTTGCCTCTAGAACCGGTGGTGTATCTGCACAATTATCACCTGAAAAACATCCTCCTTTGAAAGGATGGTCTAAACCTAAATAGTGACCGGCCTCGTGGGTCAATGTTCTTCCTCTACTATTACCGGTGCCAATTCTACCCATGCGGTCATGACGAATCACAATTCCATCATAAGTAGTGCTTTGTCCTGGATTTGGCTTGTACGCGTATCCCAACACGGTTCCGCTTCCCGAGCTTCCTAAATCAATACTATTGACTACCCAGATATTGAGGTATTTGGAATTAGGCCAGCTTACGATCCCTTTGACATTGTTATTCGCGTTGGTAGATAAAGCACTTTGAGCTCGGGTGATTCCTGTGGTACAATTCCCCTGAGGATCAAGTTTTGCCAACTGAAATTCAATTTCAGTATCAGCAGCAACACCGGAAAACACAGCACGGGTATCTGAAGTATCGGCATTTAGACGTCGAAAATCTTCGTTGATTACCTTAATAGCATCTTTGACTTGTTTGTCGGAAATGTTGTCTCCTTGTGTATCATAAATGATGTGAACGACAACAGGAATTTGATAAACAACGCCTTCTGTTTTTATATCAGAATCGAAATTTATGGACTCTATAAATTCATTTTCTGCGGACTCATAGTTCGGAAAAAGACGTTTTACTTCTTGCTCAAGTAGGTCGTGACCGCACTTTTGACCAAATGAACTTATAGATAATAAGGTAAATGCAGTGAGTAATGATAAACTTATGTATTTTCGCATGCCGCGCAATTTCGGACTTTCTAAGCAATTCAGCAACTTAAATAAAATGATCAAAGCAATATGTATAGAATTTGTGCATAGATTTTTGGTTGTTAGGTAAATAAAGGTGTATTTTCGCAGCCCTTTTTGGGGATTGTGCAAGCAACACTTTAAACATATAAAACGCATTAGCGGTGAATACATTAAGTTACAAAACAGTTTCAGCCAACGCGGCAACAGTTAATAAAAACTGGGTAGTAGTAGATGCAGAAGGCCAGACCTTAGGTCGCTTCGCTTCGAAAGTAGCATTACTTCTTAGAGGTAAGCGCAAGACTAATTATACTCCTCACGTTGACTGTGGCGATAACGTTATTATCGTAAATGCGGACAAATTTGTTTTGGGTGGTAATAAAATGACAGAGAAGAAGTACATCTGGCACACTGGTTATCCTAGTGGTCAGCGTACTACAAACCCTGAAAATTTAATGGCCAAGTTCCCAGAACGTGTCTTAGAAAAAGCGGTTAAGGGAATGCTTCCTAAAAACCGTTTGGGTGCTGATTTATTCCGCAACTTGCATGTTTATGCAGGTCCTGATCACAAGAATGAAGCCCAGAAGCCGACGGTCTTCAACATTAACGAATTCAAATAACAATAATAAATGGCAAAGTTTCACGCAATTGGAAGACGTAAAACTTCTGTAGCTCGTGTTTACATGGACGAGGGTGCTGGTAGCATCACTGTTAATGGCAAGGACTACAAGGACTACTTCAACACTGGCCCGTTGCACTACAAGTTAGAGCAGCCTTTCGCCTTGACTGAAACTACCGGTACTTACGACGTTAAAGTAAACGTTTTTGGTGGTGGTATTACAGGTCAAGCTGAGGCGATCCGCTTAGGTGTATCTCGTATTCTCTCTGAGATTGATGTCGAGAATCGTACAGTATTGAAGCCTGCTGGACTACTTACTCGTGACCCTCGTATGGTTGAGCGTAAGAAATTCGGTCAGAAGAAAGCACGTAAGAAATTCCAGTTCTCTAAACGTTAATCGAGATTTAGTATCCAAATGGACCAGACTCTTTATAAAAGGCTACTGGTTTATTGCTTACTAGGAAAGTAAACTCAAGAAAATGGCAGTAACAGACAACATTAAAAAACTCATGGATGCAGGTGTTCACTTTGGACACCTTACCCGTAAGTGGAATCCGAACATGGCACCATATATATTTATGGAGCGTAATGGAATCCACGTTATCGATCTTCACAAGACTGAGGCGAAAATTGTAGAAGCTTCTGAAGCTTTGAACAAAATCGCAGCGTCAGGTCGAAAAATCCTTTTCGTAGCAACGAAAAAGCAAGCGAAGGATATCGTAGCTAAATACGCTGGTGAAGCGAACATGCCTTATGTAACTGAGCGTTGGCCAGGAGGTATGTTGACTAACTTCGTAACTATCCGTAAGGCCATCAAGAAGATGCAGACCATCGACAAGATGAAGGAAAACGGAACGTTTGAAACGCTTTCGAAAAGAGAACGTCTACAGGTAGACCGTCAACGTGCAAAACTTGAAAGAGATTTCGGTTCTGTTGCTGACATGAATAGATTACCAGCGGCTCTTTTTATCGTAGATATCAAGCGTGAGAATATCGCTGTAGACGAAGCTATCAAATTGGGCATCCCTACTTTCGGTATGGTTGATACTAATTCTGATCCACGTCGTGTAGATTATGCTATTCCAGGTAACGATGATGCTTCTAAGTCAATCGCTGCTATTATGGAGCGTGTAACTGATGGTGTCAAACTAGGTTTGTCTCAACGCAAGAGCGATAAAGCTTCTGCAGAACAAGCTAAAATAGACAAGAAGGCTGCTCAAGTTTAATCTGAGCAACCTTGTCCATAGAATAGATTCTTTATTATGAGAGCCGTAAGGACAACTTTACGGCTCTTTTTTCATTTTTAATCAAACTTTAATTTTCATTATCATGGCAAAGATTACTGCTGCGGAAGTAAACCAACTCAGAAAACAAACTGGAGCTGGTATGATGGACTGCAAGAAGGCTCTAGTTGAAGCTGAAGGCAATTTCGAAGCTGCTATTGATGTCCTTAGAAAAAAAGGTCAAAAGGTAGCTGCTAAGCGTGCAGATCGCGACGCAAATGAAGGCGCTGTTATAGCTAAGACCAACGGTTCTAACAAGGGTGTTATAGTGAAGCTGTCTTGTGAGACTGACTTCGTTGCAATCAATGATGCATTTGTTGCATTGGCGAATAAAATGACTGACTTGGCACTGTCAACAGGTGTTACCTCTTTGGAAGAATTTCTAGCTGTAGAATTCGAATCAGGTATGACAGTTGCGGAAAAACTACAGGAGCAAACCGGTGTGATAGGTGAGAAAATTGAAGTAGCACAATTGGCGTTGGTCAATGCTCCTTTTGTAGGCTCATACATCCATATGGGTAATAAAATCGCTACGTTGGTAGGATTGTCCGCTGAGGCTTCGGAGGCTGGTCGAAATATTGCGATGCAAGCAGCGGCTATGAATCCTGTAGCTCTGAATCGCACTTCTGTAACTCAAGACGTTATTGACCGTGAACTAGAGGTTGGTAAGGAATTGGCGCGTCAAGAAGGCAAGCCAGAGGAGATGCTAGACAAAATCGCAAATGGTCGATTGAATAAATTCTTTAAAGAGAATACACTCGTCGATCAAGACTTTATCAAAGACAGCAAAATGAGTGTTTCTAAATACTTACTTAGCGTTCAGGCTGGTTTAGAAGTAGTAGACTTCAAGCGCGTTTCTTTGTAATACAAGCGAACCTTATATTAAGGCCGCATTCACCTCTTTGGTGAATGCGGCCTTTTTTTATACCCATACGGCGCAATGAATGTAAAACTAGCAGTAGGTCCGTTGTGTTTCCTTGGGAGTTGAGTTATATTTGCTTTCAAACCTACTTGATATGAAATACAACCGTGTGCTGCTAAAATTAAGCGGCGAAGCCCTCATGGGAGACCGTGAATTCGGTATAGACCCAATGAGAATAGCTAAGTATGCAGAGGAGATTAAGGCTGTTGCAGAAACAGGCGTTCAGGTAGGTATCGTCATTGGTGGCGGAAACATCTTTCGTGGCATCAGTGGAGCTTCTCAAGGTATGGATCGTGTACAAGCGGATCATATGGGAATGTTAGCGACCGTAATTAACGGACTAGCCTTGCAAGGCGCCTTGGAAATAGCAGGTGTGAAAACAAGGTTACAAAGTGCTATAGAGATGGATAAGGTAGCGGAGCCGTTTATTCGCCGTCGTGCCATTCGTCATTTGGAAAAAGGAAGAGTAGTTATTTTTTCTGGTGGGACTGGTAATCCATATTTCACGACGGATACCGGAGCTGCACTACGTGCAATTGAAATAGAGGCAGATGTTATTTTAAAAGGGACTCGAGTGGATGGGATTTATTCTGCTGATCCTGAAAAAGATGCTACAGCTACTAAGTTTGACCAGCTTAGCTTCAAGGAAGTATACGACAAGGGCCTCAATGTAATGGACATGACCGCGTTTACCTTAAGTAAGGAAAATGATTTGCCAATTGTTGTTTTTGATATGAATACCTCTGGAAACCTTATGAAGGTGATTCATAGAACGGCCGGTGTAGGGACTCTAGTAAAGAATTAATCACGAATTGATGATGGAAGAAGAATTAGAAT
>CAJJCK010000144.1 GCA_905182675.1 uncultured Cryomorphaceae bacterium
GCGGTAAAATTCCGATGAAGTCTTCCTTGTGGTTAAGTGGAGAAACACTTTGGGCTGCCACAGGTGGCTACGGGGCGTATGCAGAAGGAATGTTTGGCGTATACCATGATACATGGAAGCACCAGTCTGTTGTTTTGGGGTGGAATGGAAGTGTTATAGCCGCAGGTGGCGGCGGAATTAACGTTGGAAAGGGGGCTGCTATAGCCGCTGGTGTTCATCTTTCTAAAATGCTAAATAAAGGATTGAGAATATCCGCGATAGCGCGTTACAAATACTTTGGAATGGATGCATATAACCCTTGGACCATAGGAATTCAATTAGAACCCTCTTTCCAAGTGTACTACAAGTAAAACGGAATACCTTTGTCATTATGAAATTTAAATTTATACTTTTTATTTTTTTCTTAGGATTCTATGCGATCGGGCAGAACAATCATACAGATGCTCTTGGTAAAAAGCAAGGAGTCTGGGAGAAGAAATATGTAAGTGGAAAAACGAGATATACAGGTACGTTTAAAGACGATATGCCTATCGGAACATTTACCTACTACTTTGAGCGAGAGGGTGGTGTTATGTCTGAAGTCACCTACAGAAAATATTCTGGAGTGGGGTATGCCCAGACATTTCAACGTTCTGGAGTACGTGAGGCAGAAGGAATTTATAACAAACAGGTAAAAGATAGCACTTGGACCTATTATTCACGAGCAGGTGTTCTAACCCAAAGAGAAACGTACACTTTAGGAGTTTTAAATGGACCTCAAATAACTTATTGGGAGAATGGAATCACTTCTAATCGAACAGACTTTGTAAACGGAGTGGAAGAAGGTCTCTGGATAAGAAAATGGGATAATGGCAAACTACGGACAAAGGGTAATTATTTAGAAGGAATGCTTGAGGGAGAATGCGTTTATTACGATGATAACTCTAAACTATTAGCAAAAGGAGCCTACCATCACGGGAAGAAACATGGTGTATGGTATTATTTTGAGGACAATAAAGTGACGTTGAAAGAGCAGTACAGATACGGTACACTTGAAAGTGAAACTAAATACGATGAATAAAGCTATTAAGGACACCACCGTTGTTGTTGGACTTAGTGGTGGTGTAGACTCATCTGTAACCGCCTATTTGCTCAAGGAGCAAGGCTATAATGTCATTGGCCTATTTATGAGGAATTGGGTCGATGAAACGGTCACTATTCACGATGAATGCCCTTGGATTGAAGATAGTAACGACGCTATGTCAGTAGCAGATACCTTGGGTATACCATTTCAGGTAATAGACATGAGTGCCCATTACCAGACGCGTATCGTGGATTATATGTTCAGCGAATATGAAAAAGGAAGGACACCTAATCCAGATATTTTGTGTAATCGGGAGATTAAATTCGACTTGTTCCTGAATACTGCAATTCAATTGGGTGCAGATTATGTAGCCACTGGGCACTATGTCCGTAAGGAGTCTACCTTGGTTCAAGGTAAGTCCATACATCGGTTACTATCGGGATTAGATAACAATAAGGATCAAAGCTACTTTCTTTGCCAGCTTTCACAATACCAACTGTCAAAGGCATTGTTTCCAATTGGTCACTTACAAAAAAGTGAGGTAAGAGAATTAGCTCATAAAGCAGGATTAAGCACGGCTGACAAGAAAGATTCACAGGGGCTGTGTTTTATAGGTAAAGTAAGATTGCCCGATTTTTTACAGCAGAAACTTCAGCCTAAAGAAGGCTTGGTTTGGGAGATTTCCTCAGATGCTGCCTTTTTAGACGAGCCTAGAACTAATTTGGAAGAATTAGCCCGTCCGTTTGAGTTTCACCCTAAACTAGCTGTGAAACGTGGAAAGCATAATGGTGCACATTACTACACGGTAGGACAACGAAAGGGATTAAATATAGGCGGTAGCCCTAAACCATTATTCGTGCTTGGGGTAAATACGGCGTTTAATGCTATTTATGTAGGTCAAGGAGAAGATCATAAAGGTCTTTACAGAAAGGCCCTTAAAATAAGTAGTAATGAGGTACATTGGGTTCGAGAAGACTTAGCTCTGCCTGTTGGGACTTCTAGGAAATTCATGGGAAGGATACGTTACAGACAACCTTTAGTACCGGTGACTGTACATCACACTGAAAACGGAATTTTCGTAGAATTTGAGAAGCCAGAAAAAGCCATAACACCAGGTCAGTTTGCCGCCTGGTATTTGGGAGAGGAATTAATAGGTTCCGGAACGATAGCTCATTAGATAAAAATGAAAAGTAGACTCCTCGTATATATACTTATGATGTTCAGCTTTGCGGCCATATCGCAAGAAGTGGCCTCTCCTTGTATGGTATACATGAAAGCAAAACAGAATACGGAGTTACTGCAGCAGCCTGAGTTATTTTTGTCTAAACGCTCACTTGCACGAAGAGCCCGCCAATCAATAACGGTATCCAACAGTGATTTACCCGTAGAAGCCCATAGATTAGAGACCGTTTCTCATGTCGTATCCAAAATCGGAAATTCATCAAGATGGCTCAATGCTGTTTATGTTACAGCCACGCCGACGGAAATATTAGACTTATTAGATTTATCTTTTGTAGAGAGTGTGCAGCCCTTAGTAGGAGGGATGGCGGCTACAAGGATCGTAGAATTACCTTTGAATTATGGATATTCCAATGATCAGGTCGCTCAAATAAATCTAGATCAGGGCCCTCATAGAAGTGGTTTTCTTGGAGAGGATAAATTAATAGCTGTATTAGATGCTGGATTTGTTGGTGCAAATACGGTTACTATAAGTGATGATCTCGATGTAATCGGTACTCGGAATTTCGTGGAAGGTGGTCAAAATGTATATCAAGGGTCTTCTCATGGATTTAGTGTGTTAAGCACTATGGCTGCAAGTATGGATGGCACCTACATAGGTACAGCTCCTTCAGCGTCTTATTTACTGATAAAAACAGAGGATGAGTTAAGTGAGACACCCGAAGAGATGATTAATTGGATCGCGGGTGCAGAGTATGCAGACTCTATGGGCGTAGATATCATCAATAGTTCTTTGGGTTATTCTGAATTTGACGACCCTTTAGATAATTATACGATTGCGGATCTAGATGGAAGAACGAGTATTATTTCTTTAGGTGCTATAGCTGCTGCAAGAACGGGAATCCTAGTAGTAACAAGTGCCGGAAACGCTGGCGGAGGGCCATGGAATAAAATAACTTTTCCAGCAGATGCAGATAGTATTCTCACCGTAGGTAGCGTATCACAGTTTGGTCAAGCGAGTTCGTTCAGTTCACGTGGTTACACAGCGGATGGTCGAATTAAACCTAATATTTGTGCTAGGGGCGAAGGTGCTGTGGTATACAGGCCCGATGGAACGATAGCCTATGCAAATGGAACAAGCTTTAGCTCGCCGATCATGGCGGGTGCATCCGCGTGTTTGTGGCAATCGGTTCCAAATGCCACTGCCCAGCAAGTGATTCGTGCCCTCGAAGTTAGTAGCTCACATTTTTATAGTCGCAATGAGAAAATTGGTCACGGAATACCCAATTTGGCCTTTGCACAGGCGTATTTAGAATCCTTAGTTAACGGAGTTGTATTGGAAACAATCATCTATCCCAACCCTTTCCCAGATTACTTAGAGTTTTTCTTTCCAGATGGAGAAGCGTTGAATGTTGAACTTGAGCTGAGAGACCTTTACGGAAGAACCGTGGTTAGCGATCTGCTAATCTCTAAAAGATATCAGGCTATTTGGGCACCAGGTGACATAATTCCGGCTGGAACTTATTTCTTGTTTTTCAAAAGAGGAAACGAGTCAAACGTCAGAAGAGTGATAAAACTGCAATAAGGCTTTTATTTACCGAAAAATCCTTGCATTACTTTTCTAAGACCACTCACTGCTAATGCAACGGCTATTAGCATTATGGCAATAGAAATAACGGTCCAGTACCAGGCTCCTCCAGTACCCTTTCCAACGTATAATGAAGGCCCTATAAAGATAAAAGGAAATGACCAGGCCAATCTAAATAGACCTGCAGCCAGCATTTCTTGGTTAGTCTTTTGCCCCATCTATTATCGCATTTATAGCAGTTCTCACACTCCCATGTTTAAGTAAATATTCTTTAGCCACAGTACTGTCAACACCTGTTTCCTCTGATATCATACGGGTGCCACGGGCAATCAATTTATCGTTAGACAGCTGCATATCAACCATCTTGTTTCCTTGTATTTTACCTAATTGTATCATGGCGGTAGTACTGATCATATTCAATACCATTTTTTGCGCTGTCCCTGATTTCATTCTGGTACTTCCAGTGATAAATTCGGGTCCAACTACAACAGATATTGGATGCTCCACATGTTCCGCTAAAAGGCTGTTGTTATTGCAGGTAATACAAGCAGTCAGTAATCCATTTTTACGTGCATACTTGACTCCATGAATAACGTAAGGTGTAGTACCGCTGGCGGCTATACCTATCACGGTATCCAATGAAGTGGGGGTATGTTTCAACAGGTCTTCCCAAGCTCCTGTAACGCTGTCCTCAGCATTTTCAACAGCTTTTCGAATAGCTATATCACCACCGGCGATGATACCGATCACTACGTTATCGTCTACTCCAAAGGTAGGAGGACATTCGCTAGCATCTAGTATTCCCAATCTGCCAGAAGTTCCTGCACCTATATAAAATAATCGACCACCATTTGTCATACGCTTGCATAGAGCTGCAACAAACGAGGATATCGCACGTATCTCCTTACCAACGGCCAATGCTACCTTTTGATCCTCAGAATTGATCCCGAGAAGTAGCGTCTCAATACTTTCTGATTCTAAGTGGTCATAAAGAGAATTCGCCTCTGTGGTTTTCATTATGCTTTCAATAGTTTGGCCATGTAGAAGCCATCATTATTAGTTGCTGGGTCAATGGTTCTTTCTTCTATCAGGCTGAACTCCGAATGATTCTCAAGGAAGAGCATTATCTGATCACTATTTTCACTCGGCAGTATGCTACATGTAGCGTAGACCAGAGTCCCGCCAGATTTAAGCATAGCAGGGTACTTGTCGAGTATTTCAAACTGTAAGCTCTGGTATTGCGCCAGATGTACGGGCTCAAATTTCCATTTGGTGTCAGGTTCACGTTTTATAGTTCCTGTTCCAGAACAGGGAGCATCTAAGAGCAGGTAGTCCGCGGTACCTGTAAGCTCTGCCAATACGCCTTCTTCCTCCCACGCCCTAGTTTCCATAATGGTTAGGCCACTTCGTTGTGTACGTCTATGGAGTTCCTCGAGCTTTCGCCCCTCAACTTCCATGGCAATTAATGTACCCTTGTTTTCCATCAATGCACCTAAATGCAGTGTCTTACCACCCGCTCCTGCACAAGCATCAATAACAACTGAGCCAGGGGTGGGATTCAAGAAATAACTAATCTCTTGTGAACCAGCGTCTTGTATTTCAAATTTACCTTTAAGAAAAGATGAATTATTCTTAAGTTTCGGACGACCATCCAAAAAATGAGCTTTTGGAAACGCTGGATGACGATAAACGACAATTCCCGCATCTGCCAACTCTTGGATTACGTCCTTTTCATTTGACTTCAGCGTATTAATCCTAATGTTAACACTATTAGGCTGGTTCAAATCGTGGGCTAGTTGTGCCCATTTGTCACCCAACTGCTCCTGAGCAAGCTCACTAAACCACAACGCATAGCTCTCACGCTCGTGCAGAGCTGTTATCTCAAGCGACCGAGCATCTATGTCTATAGCTCTGATTGAATCAAATCCAGGCCATTCAGGGAGATCAAATCCTCGCCACTTCCAGTAGACGCCAAACAATTGCTCAAGACTATTTCTATTGACATTTGGCTCCTGATCTAATATGGCCCATAAGAAATTCCACCATCGAACAATCTCATAGGTATGCTCTGCAACAAAACTGCGGTCACGTGAACCCCATTTCTTGTTCACACGGAGTGAATTCTCAAGTACTCTATTGACGTACAAACCTTTACCAAAAGATGATTCTAAGGCTTCAAGTACACCTTTTACGGTATTTGGGAACAATCGGGGGCTTTTATTCATGTAGGTATTTTATAATGCTGGATAAGATTGAGGTTGTTTTTCGGTCATGACAGCATATATTTCTTCCACCATATCATCTATGGATGGTTTAGAAAAATAGTCTCCATCTGAGGCGAATGCTGGTCTGTGATCTTTAGAGGTAATTGTTTTTGGGGCACTGTCTAAATACTGATACCCACCTTGATCTTCAAGAATGTGTTGCAATAAGAAAGCGCTTCCACCGCCGCGAACATCCTCATCAAGTATAATGAGTGTATTGGTTTTCTTTAGACTCTTAACAACATCATGACTTATGTCAAAAGGTATAAGTGATTGTGCGTCTATAAGTTCAATATCTACTCCAAGCAACGCCAATTCTTCTGCTGCTGCCTCCGCAAGATGACAATTAGAACCATAGGTTAGTAAGGTGATATCAGCACCTTCTCTCATTACCTCTACCTTTCCTATGGGTGTGGTAAATTCTGCTAAATTCGCTGGTATTAGTTCCTTACGTCTATATCCGTTCAAACATTCTATGACTAGGGCAGGATTGTCCAGCTGTAAAAGCTTATTGTAGAATCCAGCAGCCTTTGCCATTGTACGAGGTACCAGAACGTAAATCCCTTTGATGGAATTAACAATTGTTCCCATAGGGGAGCCAGAATGCCAAATACCTTCTAAACGGTGGCCACGGGTACGGACAATGGTAGGTGCTTTTTGTCCTCCTGCAGTACGATAGTGAAGGGTGCTCAGATCATCAGACATGATTTGTAGCGCGTAAAGCAAGTAATCTAAGTATTGAATTTCCGCGATTGGTCTTAGTCCTCGCATGGCCATTCCAATTCCTTGGCCTAAAATAGTTGCTTCACGAATTCCGGCATCCGAAACTCTTGTTTCCCCGTATTTCAGTTGCATTCCTTCTAGGCCTTGATTAACGTCTCCAATTTTACCAGAGTCCTCGCCAAATACCAGCGTTTCAGGATATTTTGTGAATAGGGCGTCAAAATTATCTCTTATTATAATGCGAGCATCAACTGTCTCTGCTTTAGACAGATCAGCCGGAACGGAGTCTAAGAGCTTATCTGTGTCGTTTTCACTGTAAAGATGTGAACTGTATCTTTTAGTTTGTTCCTTATTTTCTTTAGCCAACCATGCTTTCAGATGAGTTGTATTGACCTTGTTATCACCAACCACTAATCGAATTGCCTTTCGAACAGCCTTGAAAGAATGCGCAACTTCGATATCTTCAACGGCTTCCAGGTCTTTAATAACATTCGTAGTAAATATCCCTTTTTCGCCTTGAACTTGTAGGTCCTTTAACAATGGAAGAACCTCGTTACGCAGTCTTTTAGGCTGGCTTTGGTATATTGACCACGCAGCTTTTTTACCTTCTCGAGCTTCCTTCTTCGCTTCTTTTATCAATGCATCGAGGTCCTCTTGCTTGACTACGCCCTCTGCAATCATCCATTCACCGAATTTAAGGATACAGTCATGATCTCGTTCCCACTGCAAACGTTCCTCAGACTTATAACGTTCATGAGATCCAGATGTGCTGTGGCCTTGGGGTTGTGTCATACCCTTTACATGAATCATTACCGGTACGTGCTCTTCTCTTGCTACTTTAGAAGCTTTTATAAACGTGTTGATAAGGGCAGGGTAGTCCCAAGCTTCTACAATAAATATATCATATCCCTTACCTTGCTCATCACGCTGAAATCCCTTTAGTATTTCACTGATATTTTCCTTAGTGGTCTGGTATTCCGCACCAACAGAAATCCCATAAGCATCGTCCCATACGGAAATCACCATAGGGACCTGAAGTACTCCAGCTGCATTTATAGTTTCAAAAAATAATCCCTCAGAGGTCGAAGCGTTTCCGATTGTACCCCAAGCAACTTCATTTCCGTTGTCTGAAAATTTTTCAGAACCTTCGAAAGAAACTTCTTTATACACTTTAGATGCTTGTGCTAAACCTAATAATCTAGGCATTTGACCCGCGGTAGGACTGATGTCTGAAGAACTGTTGTATTGATCAACAAGGTTGACCCATTCTCCATGCTCATCAAGACTACGCGTTGAGAAATGACCATTCATTTGACGCCCAGCGGCCATAGGTTCATGCTTCACATCAGTTACAGCGTATAGAGATGTAAAGAACTTTACAGCATCTAATTCACCCAAAGCCATCATGAAG
>CAJJCK010000145.1 GCA_905182675.1 uncultured Cryomorphaceae bacterium
TATCAGTTGGATTTATCCAAGTAGCACCCGTAAAACGTTTGAAATAGGTCATCTGTCTTTTTGCATATCTACGGCTGAATTGTTGGATCAGTTCAGTGGTGCGGTTAATGTCATACTCGCCTTTGAAATAGGGCCACCATTCTCTATATCCTACAGTTTGAAGCGCAGGTAGTTCCTGATGTTCTGCTAAGCCTCGAGCTTCATCCTCAAGCCCTAGGGCAATCATACTATGTACGCGTTCGTTGATTCGACTATATAATTGTTCTCTATCCATTTCAAGCACCCAATTCACGATGTTAAACGGGCGCTCTTTAGGAGTGTGGTGTAACTGTTCACTATAGGTTTTTCCAGATGCATAGATTACTTCAAGGGCGCGGATTACTCTGCGAGAGTTTCGGGCGTCTACTTTCGCTGCATGTTTTGGGTCTTTTTCACGAAGTTCTTTCATCAATTCCCATAGGCCTTCCGTTTCTGCACGTGCCTCTAATTCTGCTTTGATAGTGGCATCTGTTGGTAATGGATCTAAACCATGAAGTAAAGCGTCAATATACATCCCGGATCCACCTACAGCAATAACTACGTCATGCTCTTTGAAAAGCTCCTCTAACTTATCTAGGGCGAATCGTTCAAACTGCCCAGCTGTTGTTGATTCTTTTACACTACGATCAGCTAAAAAGTAATGGGACACTCTAGCCAGTTCTTCTTTAGTAGGTGGTGCTGAACCTATGGCCAGCTCAGTGTAACATTGACGACTGTCAGTAGAGATGATAGGACAATTAAAATGGGCTGCCCAATGAAGTGCTGTTGCTGTCTTTCCTACTGCTGTAGGTCCACAGATGTTCAATAAAGTTTTTGTCATATGGTTAAAGTTGAGTACCGCAGTTAGAACAAAATTTGTCCTCAACTGTGAGACCGTGGTTGCAAGAAGTACAAAGTATAGAATCAGTCTTTGCAGTACTGTTGGTGGTTAAATCTACGGTAACTATGCCTGTGGGAACTGCAATAATGGCGTATCCTAAAATCATAATAACAGAAGCTAATAATTGGCCTATCACCGTTGACGGCGCAATATCGCCATAACCAACGGTAGTTAGTGTTACAATGGCCCAATATATACTTAATGGGATAGAAGTAAATCCATTTTCTGGCCCTTCAATGGCGTACATGAAGGTTCCCATGATTATACACAGCAATACCACAGTGAAAAGAAATACGCCAATCTTCCTGCTAGAACGAACGAGACTTTGAAGGAGTAAATTACTTTCAAGTAAGAAACGACTGAGTTTAAGTACACGGAAAATACGCAGGAGTCTGAGTGAGCGAATGATAGTAAACGTTGCTGAGCCTGGAAGCAGAACACTTAAATAAAAAGGCAGTATGGAGAGTAGATCAATCACGCCATAGAATGACTGTGTATAGGATTTAGTCGAAGGACTAGACCAGAGCCTAAGTAGATATTCAACGGTGAAGATTACGGTTGTCGTAAATTCAATCATCCAAAATATTTTCAAGTACCCGGGGACTTGAAAACTGGGTATACTCTCGAGCATAATACTAAATACACTCAACCCGATAACCACGAATAATGCGATGTCAAAAGCCTTGCCAGCCCTAGTATTGGCTTCAAAAATGATGCTGTAAATGGAATTGCGCAGCGTAGATCTAGTCATATGTGGATTAAAGTACGTAAATTTAAAAAGAACACCTGCACTGCCATGACTGCTTTACCAAAAGACATTTCAAGATTACAAACTGCGCTACTCTGCTTTGATAAGGGAGAGGTGTTGCATACGTTAGATGAGATGTCTCAGCGTGCTGAAGCTATTCATAAGGCGACCTACTTGGGGAACCTTAAGCATAAAAAAGTGTCGATATTATTCTCTGCTCAGAGTGAACTTTTTGTGGTAAACACCACTATTTGGTTGCATTACAATGGGGAAATATTCCTGAAAGATGATGTGAGGGTACCTGTAGAAAGAGTTTTAGCTATCTATTTTTATCAATAGTAATCTTCATCACTTTGCGTGTCTTCATCATTTTCTTCTTCGGGTAAAGCACCTGAATCTAATTCGTCCAAACCATATAGCGCAGTAAGCTCCGCTTCAGACATTTCGGTAGGATCTGTCACTGCAGGATTTACTTGAGTAGGTTCCTTCTTGGGTAGCTCTCCCACACTTGATAGAATCACAAAATCTTCAAATCCTTCTTCTTCGTCTTCTTTGGTCTTTTCTACGTAGAAGATATTCATGTCTAAAAAATTATAGACATAAAGTCCATGGGAGGTAGTCTTAAAGAAATCGTTAACGGTGATGGTTTCCATGCTTGAATCATCGTCATTCATGGCAAACATTGGAAGTTCTTCCCCTTGATCCCATGACGAGGTACTGTAGAAAAAACTCCCCATTTCCCCGGATTCGAGTCCGAAACAAGTAAATAGTTGTTCATGTAGCGCACGCATGGTAGCGCCTCCCTTGATACGTACTTCTTTTAAGATTGTTTCTTCTGTATCAGCAATTACCCTTAGAAATATTTCCATAATTATATATTCAGTCCTAGTTTCTTTGCAGCAGCATCCATTTTTTGAATGGCAGCATCTTTCTCATTTGGAATTTCGCCTTCCAAAATGGCCTCTTTTATTATCTCTTTAAGCTGCCCAATTGCTCTGCCCGGGCCAATACTGTAGCGTTTCATGATCTCTTCACCGCTGATGGGTGGTTGGAAGTTTCTGAGATGATCTCGCTCTTCGACTTCTTTGAACTTACTACGTACCACCTTGAAGTTGCTCAAGTATCGACGTTTTTTGCGGTCATTTTTAGTAGTTAAATCTGCCTCACATAGGAGCATCAAATCTTCAACGTCATCACCCGCATCAAATAACAACCTGCGTACGGCGCTGTCTGTAACATCTTGATCTACTAACGAAGCAGGTCTTGAGCTCATTTGCACCATTTTTATCACATATTTCATACGAGCATCCGTAGGTAGATGCAAACGCTTGAAGATTTTAGACACCATCTTTCCCCCAAGAAATTCATGCCCCCTAAAGGTCCAACCATGTGGTTTAATGAATTTTTTAGTTTTTGGTTTCCCTATATCATGCAGTAAGGCAGCCCAACGTAACCAAAGTTTTGATGAAGTCATAGATAAGTTATCTACCACTTCTAGGGTATGGTAGAAGTTGTCTTTATGAAGGTGTCCTTCGATTTCTTCTACACCTTGTAACGCCTGTATTTCTGGCAGAATATGGGGTAATATACCGGTAGTGTATAATAAGCCTAGTCCATAGCTTGGCTTACTTACCTCCATGATTTTGTTCAATTCTTGACTGACTCTTTCTGGCGCAACAATACTTACTCTATCTGCGAGCTTTCGAATGCTCATAAGAGAGGTGCTGTCAATTTTGAAGTTTAACTGAGCTGCAAATCGGACAGCTCTCATCATCCTTAGCGGATCGTCGTCAAAAGTTTTATCTGGGTTTAGCGGAGTACGAAGCAGCTTTTTTGCTAGATCACCAATGCCGTCAAAAGGATCTACTAATTCACCCCAAAGACCATCGTTAAGGCTAATGGCCATAGCATTTATCGTGAAGTCCCGTCTGTTTTGATCGTCTGTCAAAGTCCCGTCTTCAACAATGGGATTCCGGCTGTCTCTCTGATAACTCTCCTTACGGGCACCTACGAACTCAAGGTCTACACCTTTATGGTTCATATGAGCGGTCCCAAAACTCTTGAAGACACTCAGTTTTGGTTTCGGGGAGAGTTTTTTTTGTACTGCTTTGGCCAATTCAATTCCACTACCTACAGTGACAAAATCTAAATCCATTTTAATTGGACGGCCTAAAAACTTATCTCTTACAAACCCACCTACCACATAACATGGCATGCCTAATTCATCTGCCGTACGTCCTACAGTCGAGAAAACCTCTCTATCCAAAAAGTCAGCATATGTAGTCATTAGGAGAGGGTTGAAGGAGATTTAGCAAAGTAGATACCAGTTAATAACAGGATGATTAGCAGTAGGTATAAAACAATGTTTATTCTTTTTATTTTAGAAAGCCAAAAATCTTCTTTCTGATTATCCGTAAGGATAACAGGGTAAAGCAGTGGGAATAAGAGTATGCTTTCATTCCACCACCGCTTGTCATTTTTATGATTAAAGGTGCGTTTGTAATAGTCTACCCAATGCCCCGGATTTTTTTTGTTTTTTACCCGCAGGTACTGAAAATGTAGTGCCCATTTATAACTGTAAACGGCGATAAGCAGCCCAGCGGTAAGTAAAAACTGTAAGGTATTTCCGGTACTCATTTATGCGCGAAGTTTTTTGATTTCATCGTAGCGCCATTTTACAGCGCGGAACATCCAAAGGCTATATTCTAAGCCTAATGCTCCGTCAAAAATACCGCCTTTT
>CAJJCK010000146.1 GCA_905182675.1 uncultured Cryomorphaceae bacterium
AAATGCGTTGTTATTTAAAGCACGGTTAAAGATGGCAGAATGTGCGTTGGGCGAACTTGGATTTCGAGCTAATGCGAGATAATTCTGATAGATGTTTTGACCAAAATGCCCCCATGCGGCATCGGTATCATACAGGACATATCGCCATTTACCGCCTGCTGTATCAGGTCTCCAAAGTTTAATATTGTTCAGCCCCCATGCGATACCTAACCAATCCATATTCTGTATATAGGTTTGGAAAATGAAATAATCGATGTAATTGTCTATGTCAAATCTAGTGCTCAATACATCTACAAAGTTGGGGTCACTCAACACCGTGTTTTGGATCATAGAATAGGATTGTGCGAAATGATCCGCAGAACCCGCTAGGGCGCCGTCCCAGTTTAATAGATCGATGTCCTTACTGCTTATTCCGTGATTGCTTTCTACATAGTGTTCGTCAATCTTTTCTCTAATACCGTATAGCCCCCAGTAGGCCCCATTGAGGTAAACGATGCAGGGCTGGTAGCCCATACGATCAATATGCGTGTTTTCACCTAATCGGCTTATTACGGCATCTTGTATTCTATCAGATGCCCCATGCTGGCCACCGTTTCGTATATTAAAATTATTGTATTGAGTTATGGCTGGTTTCCGCTCGATAAGTGCGTATTCTATATCGCCAGTATATATAGATTTAGCATCTATTCGGAATGACTTTTGGGGTTCTGCCCTTGACCAGCCGCCATGTATTTCTAAATCGAATTGTGCCTCAAATTGTTTAACTCTGGAGGCATCAAAGAATTCCATTCTAGATTTTCGGGACCAGGGCTGCCAGAAGTTGCTTCCGAAATAAGGATAGTTCGTTGTTGCATTTGGTCCTGATACATAAATGCCAGAATTCCAATCCCATAAGTTGTCTTCATCTGTTATAATTGAGACAACGGGAAGGTTATGGTTTTCTTCGTCTATAATATAGGTCCGGTCAACAATAGCACTTGGTAGCATTTGACCATTTGGATTAAACGATCTGACACTTAATACGGTTGTGCTGTAGATATAGATTGGACCATTTACTACATTATCATTTACCCCTGGGACATCACCGTTGGTGGTATAGTATGAAGTTGCATTGGCACTGGTGCTAACGTTTACCTGATTTGGCGCTTGATACCACCCAGAGGGTAGATCTAAAACAGGAGAAGTTACTATACCTGAAAAGCAAGTGTTCTGATCGTTTGAAAGATTTGGTGATGGAGTATTAAAATAGCACCAATTCCCTACACCATCAGGAATTCTACCCTTGCTAATTGTGTGGGTGATATCAAAAGGTATAAATACGCTATCAATAACATTCTCATTGGAATCACTTATTGAGATGGTTTCTCCGTGAGATAATTTAAAATCAGCATGGGGCAATACTAATGGAGGAATTATCCAGCTCGGTAATGTTTGGTAATTGTAATTGGTCGAAGAAATGCCAGCAGACAGAAAGAAATTACTACTCATATCTGATGAGGAGGCAGAAGCGTTATGGACCCGGATCGCTAATAGGTTCGTCCCGTTAGTAAGGAGTTCGTGGACTTCTTCCGGTTTGAATAATTGATGTTCTGGTATGCCGCCAGTGTACAAGACGGCTTCATGTTCTACCGAGGTGAATTCGTTATAGCTAGGTGAAAAATTGGCAAAGTTGTTTGACCGCATTATTTCTACGCCATTCAAATAGGCAATGAACCCATCGTCGTAATCTGCATGGAATAGAAGATGTGTGATATCGTCAATATCCGCGATTTGAAATTCTTTCCTTAACAATATAGATGGCGTCGAAGCGATTATTGTATTATCGTCATTGTCGCTGTATCCAATTCCACCTTGACCTGTATTCCAATTCTGATCGTTGAAGCTTTGAGTATTCCAATTGCCGTAGTCAGGCGGCGGGGTATTACTGGTCCAGTATTTCCAGGTATTTGTTGCAAGGACAATCGATTCCCAATGGTTCGATAATTCTAGGTTCTCACGACCAGAGGCACAAATTGTGATGAGTTCCTGGCTCCCCAAATACACATTTGGAAACTGCCATTTATCCAAATTATTCGGATTATCACTCAGATAATAATCAGCCAGAAAAACAGAATCGCTAGAGTAATTAAAAACTTCAACCCAATCCACATCGTCGCCATTCTCATCTGTAAACCCCCTTTGACAGTTGAATTCATTAACAGCCAATTGAGCGTGTAATGAAATTGCTGAGCAGAGTAAAACAAGGAGAACAAGGAATTTGCTCAAGACAATATGATGTTTGGAGTATGCCATTCTCGGCTAAGATATGGAGATTAAGCATTTTCTGAAGGCTTACAACTTCTATTTGTGATTATAGATATTGTCTCAGCACCGCTAGGAATAGGATAAACAAAAATACACCTGGTATTTCTGAGTTTGGCACAGTTGTTTCTCGACTTCAATCAACTAATCATAGTATGATGAAAAAGTATCTGCTTACCCTGTTAATACTATCCTCTACATCGCTTTTAGCACAATCTTGGGTGGCGAAAGCGGATGTCCCAATTGGCCGACACCACCCGATTACATTTGCGTTAAACGGAAAAGGGTATGCCATAACAGGAACGGATTCTACGGGTCAGCCAACGGACGATGCGTTTGAATACAACCCAACTACGAACACTTGGAACGTTTTAACTGATTTTCCAGGTTTGGCCAGGAGTTTTGGAATTGGAACAACAGCAAACGGCAAAGCATACTTAGGATTTGGAGCAACGGCCTCAGCGTACCTCAAAGATTTCTGGAGTTTCGACCCTACAACGGGTACGTACACTCAACTCGCTAATTGCGACTGTTCTAGCAGAAGACACCCGGCTATGATTTCCATTGGGAATCGTATATACGTTGGACTGGGAAACGACGATTATAGCGATAAAAAAGACTGGTGGGTGTACAGTATTGATAATAACACCTGGACACAATTGGCTGATTTACCTGGCTCTGCCAGACACCATCCTTATATGTTTAACGCAGGAGGTGAAGTGTTTGCTGGCTTAGGTCATGGTGGGCAAACAATATTTAAAGATTGGTATAAGTTAGATACCGCCATGAACACATGGACGGCGATGAGCCAATTTCCAGGAGAAGCTAGGGTTGCAGGTACTCAGTTTAATATGTATGGATACGGTTTTATATTAAGTGGTGACGGGGACAATCATAGTTATATGGATACCGGAGAAATGTGGCGTTATAATCCTGCCAATGATACGTGGCTCCAATTCCCCCCACATCCAGGTAAAAGCAGATGGGCACCTGGAAGCTTTGTAATTAATAATGAGGTTTTCTTCTTCGGAGGAGTGAACCGTTTCACCAGCACTTATCCCAATGACTTATTGAGTTTTGATGTGGCCGCTGCGACCATGGATCTTGATGAAGAAATCATGGAAAACACCTACGTCTATCCAAGTCCGGCTAATCACTTTATTTCTTGGGAATTTGATAAATCTGTAACTGAGGTTATGCTAATTAATATCCTGGGCGAGATTGTTGCCGCTGACATGGCAGAGACAAAACAGATGAATTTAAGTCATTTAAATAACGGAGTTTATTTCGTTCAGTTTATCTCTAATAACGATGTCGTTAAAACGTCTAAGATTATAATTCAGCATTAACACCCGTCTTAATTCCAGACACTAAATTGAAAATGAAAACGGCTTACCAAAGGTATGGCAGTGAGACTGCTTAATTTCTTTGTGACAATTTCATCTTTTTTGTCTTCATGAGCCATATCCGACTATATTTGCCCCTCGTTGGGGATGTAGCTCAGTTGGCTAGAGCGCTTGACTGGCAGTCAAGAGGTCGTGGGTTCGAATCCCATCTTCTCCACAAGTTTAAACCCTCGTAAAACCTCACTTTTCAGTGGGGTTTTATTTTTCTCGAGATTTTTGTAGTTGCAAGGTTTTGGGAATTAGACTCATGATCTCCAGACAACTCTATTGAAACTTCTTTTTTGATCGATAAAATTATAAATTAAACAAATCAGGTCATCATCTATTTCTGGTTGCAGAGAATAGTCAAGTATTTCTAAAATCGACACCACGAGTTAGGACGCTCAAGTGCGCCTATTTAGACCAGCGCTTTGAGATCAATCGTAGCGTTAAAATATATTTAACCCTGGACAAGAAAACTCTAACTTAGGATGGCTAATATGCTCTGATGAGATAGCGATCGCTACTACGGCCTAATTGTTGAGTATTTTTAGAGTAAGTGAACTAGTGATATGAAAAAAACAGCTCTTATTATTCTATTATTCAGCTTCGTTTTACTGTTATCACAGTGTGAAAATGATCCCGATGGTGCTTCGGAAAATTCAGCCTTAGTTCAGGCCGGATTGATTGAGGCTGAACTGGGGCCGATACCCACCTTTAACTGCGAAGATGGTATACTGATTCCCATTTACGTTAACGGCACAGAGGTCTTTCAAGACCAAGCTAAATACGCTTGTGATAATCCAGATTTAAAAGGCGAGTGTTTGATAGGCTCTCGTATTGGTAGAATTGAAGGTACGAACAGTGATGGGACTCCCAGACCTGAAGTAGTTTGGGTTTTCTTTTGTAGAAGGGGAGATAACTTTGCGCAAATGATAGGTCACAATACCACCACTGGACAGACCGCGTTTCTGGAATTGGTCGATGGTTACCTCCCTACCAATGCTTACGCGCAGCCTAATGTAAATGTGCCCGTTCCATCCGATGCGAATTATGCAGACGCCTGGAAAGCTCCGGCCGACATTGCCATACAAGGATGTAACTCCTGCCATTCCTCTGACCCGTTCATTCACTCGAGATGGGTAGCGGGTGCAAAAATGGCAAATGGCACTAATGAGCCTATTCTTCCTGAAGTCGCGACATCTCAAAGTAAATATTGTGTGATTGGGAGTGAGTTTTCGAATTGGGAATTAGTACATATTGACCTTACCGGGAACAACTGTTTGAGTTGCCATAGACTAAGTAATATCAATGCCTGGAATTATGAAAACAATACAGATTGGGATCTTTATATGCCGCCGGGAAATCCAGGGAGCATGTCTACAGATTACCAATCCATAAAGGACTATTTACAGAATTTAGGCGCCTTCGAAATTGACCCCAATGGAACAGATGTACCCAACTGTGATTAAACGGAGTCTACAACGACTCCTGGCTTTTGGACAAATAGGATTAGCAATATGGTTATTGGTGAAAGAAGCTAAAGATATTTAAATGAGAAAATCCACTCAAATGAGTGGGTTTGTTATTGGTGGGAGATGAGAGGTTCGAATCCCATCTTCTCCACAAGTTTAAACCCACTCATTTGAGTGGGTTTTTATTTTTATCGGGATTTTTGTTTTTCTATCAAAGACGAACCGTGCATCACGTTATATTGTTGAACGAAGTATGAAGACAAAAACACTACTATTCACCGGGTTGCTACTTTGCCAAAGCTTGTTTGGTCAGGTGATCGATTTCCAGAAGGATTTCAATAAAATCAATGAGCAGTTAATGCTTGGCTTAGGGTCTTATGCTCTTGCAAACTTCGCCCTAAGTGGTATTGGTTATGTTACGAGCGAAGACGAATATTCCAGACGATTTCATGAAATGAATGTGATGTGGAATACCGTGAATATTGGACTTGCACTGCCGGGATATATCAAAGCGCGTCGAGGCGGACGGCCTATGTCCGTGGCGGAGATATTGAAGGCACAAAAAAAGACAGAATCGATTTTCCTAATTAATAATCTTTTGGATGTGGGATATATTGCTGCTGGGATTTGGATGCGTGAGGTAGCACCGAACCAATTGGATCAAGAAGAACTTTTTAGAGGGTACGGCAATAGCCTCATTCTTCAGGGGTCATTTTTACTCGCCTTTGATGCGTTTGCATATTACGTGCACCACAATCATGGAAAAGAACTTGCGCTGCTGGATAAACTTTCCTTGAGTGCTTCGAGCGGCGGCGTAGGGTTGCGAATTACACTCTATTAGAATTGTCAAAGCCAGCCCGAAAGGGCTGGCTTTATTGCTTGACATAGGTTCTGAAGGGATGCTAAAATTGGTATACCGCAGCAATTAGGAAAGACGCTAGTTTATCCGTTGTCATCTCGTTGAACTGCGGTACGGAGCTCTGGTCTAATCTGCATTCGAGAATTAATCGAAGCTCGTCCGTTTCATAAGAGCCGGTTAGTGTGAAGTCAAACGTTGTGTTACCTGCGCCATAGGCAGGTCCTCCTGCGTCGAGCTCCTGAAAGAATTCTGCGCGCAGCCCAACGGCGAATTGGTCCTTAATGGTCTTCGAAGGATAGAATGCTAGTCCGTAGAATCCACCAGCCGATGGTGTTTCGTTGTATGAAGCGTTGATCCCGAGTCCTGTGGTTTTACCCAATTGATAACTACCCGTTAAATCAATTTGAAAAGTGGGAGATGCATCGATGCTTTGCTTACCAAACAGAAGATTTAAATAGGTATCGCCATAGCCATACTGGAGCCCATAGGTATATAGGTCTACATCATTCATCTCAGTAAAATCGGTTGGATTCATGATAGCAAACATGACCGATTGTTTTTCACAAAACGCGTAATCGGCTTTAAGCCCGGTATGGGAAAAAGGTCCATACGAGAAGAGATAAGAGGTGGAATAGTGAAAATTATCTACTGGAGAAATGACTTCATAGCCCAGGAAAGTATTAAAGTTCCCTAAGGTTAAAGTGAGTTTTTCAGTGGCATTCCAGTACGCATATAATTGGTTTACGATATTGCCGGTAGCACTATAATAAGGTGAGGCAAAAACGGCATCCGTTCCTCGAGGACCGAAAACTAAATCCGCTACGAATCCACCTTTATCGGTGCTTTTCTCTGCTTTGATGTTCACCATACCCAAGGCAAATCCGTTTAGGTTTGCAAAACTTGATGCGGGGGCATCGAATTTATCGGCATTTAAGTTGCTTCTGAAATAGGTGTCAACAGAACCTGAAAAGGCAATGCTTTCTTCTGTTTCCTGAGCGCTGGTTGAAATTACAGCACCAATTAATGATGCAAACAGCCAAATTTTTCGGACTTTTGTTGTAACGATTTTCATTTGAGGGAAATTGTTTTTAGAGCCCGGAGTGTTACAGCACTTCGGGCTCGCTTTTATAAATAGAATAGATAATTAATGTTGATTCATTCGGAAATCCGCGTAGGCTGACATTCCACCGTGTTCTGATTGGTCCAGTCCGTCAAGTTCTTCTTCGCGATCAACACGAAGTCCCCAAATTTTTTCAATCAAGGTTAATACTAGCCAACTGAATGTGATGCAGAACGCAGCGACGATACCAATACCAGCGAGTTGAATTAAGAATTGATCTGTACTCGCAGAACTACCAAATAGCCCTACTGCGAGAGTACCCCAAATTCCAGTACCGAGGTGAACGGCAACGGCACCTACCGGATCGTCAAGTTTTAATTTATCGAGTAAAGAAACAGCAAGCACAACAATTACTCCACCTAAAGCTCCGATAAAAATTGCGTC
Organism: uncultured Cryomorphaceae bacterium; assembly: GCA_905182675.1. Lineage (GTDB taxonomy): Bacteria > Bacteroidota > Bacteroidia > Flavobacteriales > Schleiferiaceae > UBA10364. Next base: position 7,525 of record CAJJCK010000146.1, read on the forward strand.
TGTAATTCCCATTAAATCGGCTCCTGCGGTAATACTTACTAGACCACCTAAAATGCCATTCATAAACATCGTAA
>CAJJCK010000147.1 GCA_905182675.1 uncultured Cryomorphaceae bacterium
CACAGCAGCGTAATGTTCTGATCGAAGATTTCACTGGCCACCGTTGTAAGAATTGTCCCAAGGCCTCTAAGAAGATAGAGGAGCTGGTTACGGCCTTTGGTTCAGATAGAATAATTGGGTTGGCTATACATGCTGGTCCAGGAAACTTCACCGGAACTAGTACCGACTATCCGACCGACTTTACCACCCTTGAAGGGAAGCAAATACAGAATTTTTTTGGAACAAATTTCTTGCCTGTTGGCATGGTTAATCGTGAGAGTTATACGTCTTCCGGGAATTCGCATTGGTCAAGTTATCAAGATTGGCCCACCTTGAGTTCTGAAGCTATGGACAGCACCTTACGTATTGCTTTAACAGCAAGCGCATCTGTGGGCGCAGACAGCATAATAAACATTACGATTGAGGGCTATCCCCAACTGTCGATACTTCATGATCTAAATATTATCGCGCTAGTCAAGGAAAGTGATATAGTAAGTCCACAGCTCCTCTCAGATGATACAAGAGATGCAGATTATATTCACAATAACGTATTACGAGAGTTTATCACAGATCCTTGGGGTGAGAGTTTTGGCATCTCCCCTATGGTAACATCAGATACCTTAACCAGTAGCTTAAATATGACATGGAACAGCACATGGGTTCAAGAAAACAGTGCTGTTGTAGTCTATGTATGTCACCCTGATAACTACCGCATCTTACAAGTGATCGAAGTTCCTATTGATTAAGGCTACTTTCCCTTTTTAGAAAACGATAGATTTTTTTTAAAACCTTCGTATCCCGCTCTGCGTATTGGGCTGCCCTTCATGATTTCCTCCCACAACTCATGAGTAACCTCCTCCCAGTCTTCCCAATCATTTGACTGGACAGCTGGGCGAATATTTAAATCCGGCTCGTTATGCGGTTTAGAGAATTTATTCCACGGGCAAACATCTTGGCATATGTCGCATCCATAGATCCAGTCCTCCATTTTATTTTGGTATTCTTGAGGAAGTTCTTTTTTATACTCAATGGTCAAGTAACTGATGCATTTATTACTATCTACCACAGTTGGAGATACTATAGCTTGCGTAGGACAGGCGTCTAAGCATGCTGTGCAGGTACCACAATGATCTGTAGTGGCACCATCTTCCTCTAATTCTAGATCCAAAATCAGAGCACCTATAAAAAAGAAACTTCCACTCTTTTTAGTAAGCAATAGGCTATGCTTACCAATCCAACCGAGACCACTTTTACGTGCCCAAGCTCTATCCATTACAGGAGCACTGTCAACAAAACCTCGACCTTCCACCTGACCAATTTGTGCTTGAATACCATTCAGCATTCTTTTCAGTTTACCCCGAACCACTTTATGATAATCTCTACCATAAGCGTACTTGGAAATTTTAGGAGTATTTAGATCTTGTTCTATTTCAGGAAAATAGTTGAGGGTAACACTAATGACCGACTTCGCGCCAGGAACCAGTTTTCGCGGATCTAAACGAGCATCAAAGTGATTCTCCATCCAAGACATGTCGCCATGGTAGCCTTTTTCTAACCACTTCTCAAGACCCGTGGCTTCTTCTTCTAAAAAACCCGCTTTGGAGATACCACAAGAGTCAAACCCTTGTTCAAGAGCCAAGGCTTTTACAATACGTGATGCTTGTGAAATCAACATTTTAGAATAGAGTTCCTGAGGTTCCTTTATCTACACGGTTTTTCCCTAAATGCGAATAGGCCCTTTCAGTAACCATTCTACCTCTTGGTGTACGCTGCAAGTAACCTTCTTTAATGAGATAAGGCTCGTAAACCTCTTCTATAGTCTCTGCCTGCTCTCCTAAAGCAGTACTCAGGGTGTTTAACCCTACTGGGCCACCGCTGAAATTATCGATCAGAACAGATAATATCTTGTTGTCCATTTCATCGAGACCCTTGCTATCTACATTCAAGGCGTTCAAACCATATTCTGCTATAGCTATATCTATATTTCCATCACCCTTTACCATGGCAAAATCTCTAACCCTGCGTAAAAGAGCGTTGGCAATTCTAGGGGTACCACGAGACCTACTCGCTATTCTAATACAAGCTTCATATGCTGTGTTTACGCCTAGTATTTCTGTACTTCGCACTACGATGGTACTTAAAAGCTCAACATCGTAATAATCTAGTCTAGCGTTAATACCAAAGCGTGCTCTTAAGGGTGCTGTTAATAATCCAGATCTGGTGGTAGCACCGATTAGTGTAAACTGATTCAAGCTGATTTGGACGCTTCTTGCACTAGGCCCGGAATCGATCATGATGTCAATCTTAAAATCTTCCATTGCGCTATACAGATACTCTTCTATAACAGGTGAAAGTCTATGTATCTCATCAATGAACAGAACATCATTCTCTTGGAGATTAGTTAAAAGACCCGCCAAGTCCGACGGTTTGTCCAGTACCGGACCAGAGGTGATTTTAATACCAACACCCAATTCATTTGCTATAATATGACTAAGCGTTGTTTTTCCTAATCCAGGTGGGCCGTGCAGCAACACATGATCCATGGCCTCATCCCTCATCTTAGCAGCTTCAACAAAAATCTTTAAGTTCTCCAATACCGCTTCTTGACCCGTAAAATCATCAAAGCTCAAAGGCCTCAACTTTCTCTCGACTTCTTTATCTGTATTTGAAAAATTATCTGCAGAGGGATCTAAATGCTCATTCATCATGCTACAAAATACCATAAAAAATCCCCTTACCAGACGGTAAGGGGATTCTTATTATTAAAAACGTTCTCGTAGTTAATGTCCACTTTCTTCGCCTTCGGCTAAAGGAACATTCTGAGGAACAAAATCTTCC
>CAJJCK010000148.1 GCA_905182675.1 uncultured Cryomorphaceae bacterium
TAATATTTGAACGTTAGGCAGTAACTGGATCAAGCTGTCATTACTGACTACTATACCATGCAGTTGAACTGGATCTTTTGCCAGCTGTGCTTGAGCGCCGGTGGTAAAAACAAATACGGCGACTAAGAGCTTAATCAATCTCATAAAGTAATGTTGTATTCTTTCGTTGTTGTGTTTCCTACACCGTCAATAACTACGATGCGCAAATTATGGCTTCCTGCGCTTAATTCCTTGGGTAGAATCACTTTTAACAAGTTGTGTTTATAATCAAAGTCAATACGGGCAAACTCGCCGTCAATCCTCGCACTATAACGATCAACACCCGTCTTATCATCTTCTGCTCGTACTCTTATTTCTTTAAATTGGCTACCAGATCGAGAAAAAGCACTCTGTTGCACCAAGCTCACAGATGGATCTATGAGATCTTGGTCTAGCCAGTATGTTCCCGTTTTTCGTGTAGAAAAAGTAAGCGTATCGCCTGATCTTGTACCTATTTCTGCCTGGCGTTTGTTATTTCTGCCTTCTATCCATGCGAACCATCCAAAACCAATTTTTTGAGTAGAATCTAGACTCCAAATCACCTCAATATTTTTTTGGAGTGGCACGTCACCGCCACCTATTAAATATTTTCCTTGATCCGTCTTTGCCAATTGAAAATCAGTATTTCTATACATCGCTCCGGAGGGAATATTTATCCGTATTCCATCCTCATTTAGGGTGTGCATTTGTTCCCAGGAAAGTCCTGTTCTCGCGACGTTATCAGTGGATGACCCCAAAATATAAAAAGAGGTGTTGCTTTGGTTACCTGCGTAGTCAGTGACTAGAATCCTTACTGCAACTAAACTGTCTTTAGCAACTGTAATCCAGCCTTTTGAAGATCTAAAGTCAGGAAATATATTCTCTTCGGTATTGCTAATTTTTAGTGGATTATTATCTAATTCATACAACCTAGTCCACCTAGCGCCTGTGGCATAATACTGTTGGTAATCAAAGTGCGCGTTAATGAATCTGCTCGTTGAGAAATTTATTCTTCGATACTCCGCACCAAAAACAGCTTCATTATTCACTGAGCTCTGGATTTCGTAAACGCCATTATTGTTGTTCGCACCATCCTGTTTATCTGTGGTATAAAGATTGATCCCAATAGGAGTTTTGATTTCAAGGGATCTTAGATCAAGTGTATCTCCATCTTTAAAGGTTCCTCTGTCCCTGAAATCTTGAGTCACCCACATGAGTCCGCGAAGGGAAGGAGGGCGTGTATCTTGAACGGATAGACCGAACTCAAGCGGATTTAATGGCTCTTCCGTTCGTGAATCTCTTAATTCAAAATGCAGATGTGGACCCATAGAGCCGCCTGTATTGCCAGAAAAAGCAACGAATTCCTCGCGTTGAACCACAAAACTTTCTTTGGAGGGATATAAATTGCCATCATTTTTATTCCGGTCTCTCAACTGCGCTTCAACCCATCGCTCAATTTCCGTGGAAAACCCATTGAGATGTCCGTAAACGGAAGTGTATCCTTCTGGATGTTTGATATATAGCGCATTTCCATAGCCGTAAGGATTGATCGCAATTCTACTCACATAACCTCCAGCAACGGCACGAACTTTTAACCCACTTCTTCCCTGAGTTTTGATGTCAATTCCCCCATGGAAGTGGTTTGATCTTAGCTCAGCAAAGGTCCCACTTAGGACCAATGGAATCTCTAAAGGGCTGGAAAGCAGTAAGTTTTGTCCTTGCAAAAGCACAGTGGTTAACAAAAAACCAAGTAGGGTAAAAATTTTCTTCATCATGCAAAGCTACAATATGGTATCTTTGGTCTAAACTGAAACCTATGTCATCTGACTTAACTTCTCAAATGCAGCGTGTGGTGGAGAAAGCCTCGAAAGTGGCCAGCATCAATACAAGCTTGAGAAACAAGGTTAGAGAACTAGAAGATCAGATTGTTCATTTGCAGGAAACCTTAGGTGCCATGCAGGTTGAGCATTCAGATTTTAACATTCAGTTACAACAACGCAATCTTGCATTGACTGTTCAAAGTGGTTCGCCCACAAGGGATACTTACAGTGAGGAGAAAATTGCGGAGTTGATACGGGAAATTGACCGTTGTATGAAATTGTTAAGTGCATAATCTCGTGAGCGAGAACACACTAAAAATAAAAGTTACCATAGCAAACAGGGCTTATCCTTTGACCATAAAGAGGGAAGAAGAGGGTCAGATTAGAACTGCTGTGAAAACTATAAATGATGCTGTGACACGTTTTGAATCCCGCTACGCGGTGCAGGATAAGCAGGATGTACTCAGTATGTGTGCATTACAATTGGCTTCAAAAGCTGAATTGGCTACGAAACAATCTCATGACGTTCAGTCTCAGATGAGCAAAGTGCTTGTCGATGTGGAAGCTGCCTTAGACGCAGTACTACAGGACTAATAAGTTTCCCATACTTGCTGTTTTTTGTGCTGAACTCAACGAGCACGTTGTTACGAGCCTGTCTTACAGCGTTACGAGCAGGCCGCACCTTGTGAAAGGGAGTTTACTCCAGTGGAAGGTCAAGACGTTGTAGAAGGTACAGATCCTGATTATTAGGAGTTTAGACAACATGCGCAGCAGGTATGGGTTTTTTTAAGAATACATAAACCATAAAGAAATGGTCACAACTATTATTGCTGCTATTATATCTCTTGTTGCCGGTTTAGGTGGCGGATTTGTACTCTGGCAAAACACGCTCAAGAAAAGAGGAGTGTTGTTAATGGCAGAGTCGAAAAAAGAAGCAGAACAAATTAAAAAGGATAGAATCCTAGAAGCGAAAGAACGTTTCTTAAACCTCAAAGAAGAGCATGAGCGCGCTGTTATAAAGCGTGATCAAAAATTGGCGGAACGTCAAAACTCCTTTAGAGAGAAAGATGAACGCTTGAAAAAGAGCATTCAAGATTACCAACGCGATAATCGTGATCTGGAGCGTGAAAAGGAAAAAATTGCCAATAAGCAAGACTCTCTTGATTCTAAAAGCCGTGAACTTGATAAACTTAAGGAGAAGCATATTGCTGATCTAGAAGCTTTGACGGGGATGACTGAGGAAGAAGCTAAGGAGCAAATGATCCAAGCGTTGAAAGATAAGGCCAAGCTTGACGCCCAAGCCTATATTCAAACTACCCTTGAAGAAGCAAAACTTACTGCGTCACAAGAGGCCAAGAAAGTAGTGATTCAGTCTATTCAGCGTGTTGCTGCGGAAAGTGCTATTGAGAATTCGGTATCCGTATTCAATATTGAAAACGATGATATTAAAGGAAAAATCATTGGGCGTGAGGGACGTAATATTCGTGCGATAGAAGCTGCAACTGGAGTGGAAATCGTGGTAGATGACACCCCTGAAGCTATCTTGTTAAGCTGTTTTGATCCTGTTCGCAGGGAGATAGCACGTCTATCGTTACACAAATTAGTTAGTGATGGACGCATCCACCCTGCTCGTGTAGAAGAGGTCGTTGAGAAAACGAAGCGCCAGATTGAAGAAGAAATCGCCCAGATAGGGAAACGTACGGCAATAGACCTTGGTATTCATGGATTGCATCCTGAATTAATCAAAACTATTGGTCGAATGAAATATCGTTCTTCTTATGGACAGAACTTATTACAACACAGTCGCGAGGTCGCAAATTTATGCGCGATTATGGCGTCTGAATTGGGTTTAGACCCAAAGGTTGCAAAACGTGCAGGTTTGCTACATGATATAGGTAAAGTTCCACATGAGGAAACGGATCTGCCACATGCTTTATTAGGTATGCAGTGGGCCGAAAAGTATGGAGAGAAACCAGAGGTATGTAATGCTATTGGTGCTCACCACGATGAAATTGAGATGACTTCTATGATTTCACCGATAGTTCAGGTTTGTGATGCCATTTCCGGTGCTCGTCCTGGCGCTCGCCGTCAGATTGCGGAGAGTTACATTAAACGTCTCAAGGATCTTGAAAGCTTAGCTTACGACTTTGACGGCGTGACTAAGGCTTATGCGATTCAAGCAGGACGTGAGTTGCGTGTGATGGTTGAAAGTGAGAAAGTCAGTGATGCGATGGCAGCTCAAATTTCTTATGATATCTCACAAAAAATTCAAACGGAAATGACTTACCCAGGTCAGGTGCGTGTCACGGTAATTCGTGAGTTACGCGCTGTGAATATCGCGAAGTAATTCAACTGAGCGTTGCGGACGAAGAGCGTCTGTAACCTTATAGTTTTCTTATAAAGTGCTCGCCCAGGCGAGCACTTTTTTTATGAGCTCATTTATTGCCTCCTCAGGCTGCTCATGAAATGTTCCGTTCGCACGATTTGCAAGCAATGCGGAAAAGCTATAGGCCTCGTGTCCTAAAAGATGTGCAAGCGCGTAAATTCCAGAAGTTTCCATCTCGAAATTTGTTACGTGGTGTTCGCCTATATGTATTGAGATCAGCTCATTTAGCGCCTGTGAAAATGTACTTTTTAGTTTGATACTCCTTCCTTGAGGTGCATAAAACCCAGGAAGTGTTGCGGTAATGCCATGATACAAACCCTCCCAATGTACTTTTTTCGAATGCGGAGCGGCAATATAGAATGGATTTACTGGAGATGCTGTTATATCTATACGCTTGAAGCTATGCTCGTAATAAGGTAGTAATGCGTCAAACGCTAATGCACCTTCGCTGACTAAGAGACTTCCTAATGGAATAGCAGGATCTATAGCCCCACTAGTTCCAATTCTGATGATGGTTAGTATTCGATGCTCTTTGTGGTTGATTCTTGTAACTGGATCAATATTCACAGCTGCGTCGAGCTCGTTAAGAACAATATCAATATTGTCAGTGCCCATTCCTGTTGACATTACTAGAGCATCTTTTCCAAAAACATGACCACGAACCATTTTAAACTCTCGTCTGTTCTTTTCCCAGAGGATAGTGTCAAAATGAGCAGTCACTGAACTAACCCTGTCTGGGTCTCCAACTGTGAATACTAGGTCAGGTATGTCCTCACCCTTAAGACCAAGGTGGTAAACACTACCGTCGGGATTTAGAATGAGTTCTGAAGGTGAGTATGGCATCATTGTGAAGTATCTTTAACAACTCAAAAGTACAGCTGAATAGTGAAAGCAGAGATTATAACGATAGGAGACGAGATTTTAATCGGTCAAATTGTTGATACCAATAGCGCTTGGCTCGGTCAAGTACTGGGTGAAGAGGGGATAGAAGTAACAAGAATCAATAGCATCTCCGATACTGCGGAGGCCATTATTGATGCTGTAGACCATATTTATCCGGGTACAGAATTGGTGATCTTGACGGGCGGATTAGGTCCAACTAAAGACGATTTAACAAAGCAGACCTTGACGAAGTATTTTAATACTGAATTGGTGTTTCGAGAGGATATTTGGCAACATATTATCAAACTGTTTGACGGCTTTGGTCGATTGCCAGTCGATCGTAACAAACTACAAGCCTTAGTTCCTGCTTCTTGCGAGGTACTCTTTAACCACAAGGGTACGGCACCGGGTATGTTGTTTCGCAAAGGAAATGTCCGAATTGTAAGTCTACCTGGTGTCCCTTATGAGATGAAGGCCTTAGTTTCAGATGAACTGCTGCCCATGTTGCGAGAAGAAATTGACTATCAGATTCTACACAAAACATTATTTGTAGTTGGAGTACCTGAAAGTGTGCTTGCTGACAAGATAGAGCCTGTAGATAATCAATTCGCTTCATCCGTAAACTTAGCCTACCTGCCGCGTCCCGGAATGGTTCGTTTACGTTTAACGGCACGTGGTAAAAAAGAAGACGATTTATCTTCAGATATTACTGCGGCAACAGCCATATTAAGGACTGTTCTTGGTGATGATCTCATGGATGGGTCAAGCCAGCCTATAGAACACTACGTAGGAGTACTACTCCAGGAAAAAGGATTAACTGTGGGGACTGCTGAAAGTTGTACCGGAGGTGGTATAGGCGCCGCCTTAGTTAGCGCTCCTGGATCCTCTGGTTATTTCGAGGGAAGTATAGTGGCATATTCCTACGGTATTAAGGAAACAATGCTTGGTGTTGACCATCAGGTTTTAGTCGAAAAAGGTGCGGTTAGTGAGGAAATAGTGCGTCAAATGTCGGAAGGTGCACGCAAAAGACTGGGTGTAGACTTCTCAATTGCGGTCAGTGGCATTGCAGGACCAGAAGGTGGGACAGAGGATAAACCGGTGGGAACCAGCTGGATATCTGTTGCCGGTCCTCATCGAACTATAGCAGAAAAATTTGTCTTCGGAAAAGTACGTGAACGCAACATTCAGAAGACTATATTTGCCGCTCTAAACTTACTAGTTAAAGAAGTTGAAGATTATCCTTTAGGTTAGTTGCTCAATTGTATTAATTAGCGTAGTTTTGCAAACCATTTTGGTAGAACCCGGAAAAGATAAATATTATGTCACGTGTTTGTGATTTGACAGGTAAGAAAGCATTGACAGGAAATAACGTTTCCTTCTCTAACAAGAAGAACAAACGTAAATTTAACGTCAACTTATTCACGAAGAAGTTTTACATTCCAGAAGAGGACCGTTGGGTCACTCTAAAGATTGCAGCTTCAACGTTGAAGACCATCAATAAAAAAGGTATCTCTGTTGTATTGAAAGATGCAGCTGCTAACGGATACATAGCTAAATAATTTAGGACATGGCTAAGAAAGGTAACCGCGTTCAAGTAATCCTAGAATGTACAGAGCATAAAGACTCTGGTATGTCAGGTACTTCTCGTTACATAACAACTAAGAACAAAAAGAATACGCCAGATCGTATGGAGTTGAAAAAATACAACTCTGTCTTGAGACGTATGACTGTTCATAAAGAGATAAAGTAAGATGGCTAAGAAAGTTGTAGCAACACTTAAGAGTAGTGACTCTAAGCAGTTCACGAAAGTAATCAACATGACGAAAAACGCTAAGGGTGCATACTCTTTTGAAGAGCGTATTGTAGCTAAAGACGCTGCAAAAGATTTCTTGAAATAAGATTCGTCTTTAATCACGATATTTGAACCACTCTATACCAGAGTGGTTTTTTTATATTATGTAATAAGCAACGACTATGAGTTTCTTTTCTAAGTTCTTCACGAGCGAAAAAAAAGACAACCTTGACAAGGGGTTGGAAAAAACCAGGTCTAGTGTATTTGAGAAAATCACTCGCGCGGTTGCTGGTAAGCGTAAATTAGATGAGCAGGCTCTCGATGAAATAGAAGAGGCCTTGATCATGTCTGATGTTGGTCTTGAAACCACGGTAAAGATTATTGATGCTTTAGAAGCTCGGGTTGCTCGTGATAAAGTCATGGGCGATGGTGAAATGATGTCCATTTTGCATGAAATCATTTCAGGTTTGATGCAACACACGGATGGATCTTGGGAAGACTTTGAGCTTCCTAAAACCAAAAGGCCTCATGTACTCATGGTCGTGGGAGTCAATGGAGTGGGTAAAACCACCACCATAGGTAAGTTAGCTTTCCAATTCAAACAAAAAGGTTACAACGTCGTTCTTGGCGCAGCTGATACTTTTCGTGCAGCAGCTATCGAACAACTGCAGGTATGGGGTGATCGTACCGGTGTCCCTGTGATTAAGCAAATGATGGGTTCTGATCCAGCTTCAGTAGCATTTGATACCTTACAGCACGCAGTTTCTGTAGGTGCGGATCTATGTATTATAGACACTGCGGGTCGATTACATAATAAAAAGAATCTCATGATTGAGCTCTCGAAGGTTCGTCGTGTGATGCAAAAGGTCATTCCGGGCGCTCCTCACGAGGTTCTTCTGGTATTAGATGGATCTACAGGGCAAAATGCATTGCAGCAGGCTAAGGCTTTTGCAGAGGCTACTCAGATCACTTCACTAGCCGTCACTAAATTAGACGGTACAGCGAAGGGAGGGGTGGTGATTGGCATTTCCGATCAGTTGAATATTCCAGTAAAATTTATAGGTGTAGGTGAAGGATTAGAGGACCTTCAGTTGTTTAATCCTGAGGCCTTTGCTTCTAGTCTTTTTCATAAATAAGCCATGCGTACAAGAAGTACTAAAAAAAACACAATCAACGTAGTTACACTAGGTTGTTCTAAGAATATATATGATTCTGAGATCCTTATGGGTCAGCTTAAGGCCAATGGTAAAGAGGTCACTCATGAGGCGCCTGAGGAAGATGAAGGTAATATTGTAGTGATCAATACTTGTGGGTTTATTGACAATGCGAAACAAGAAAGTATCGATACCATACTGCACTACGCGGAAAAGAAACAACGCGGTGATATAGATCATGTTTATGTGACTGGATGTCTTTCTGAGCGGTACAAACCAGATTTAGAAAGTGAAATCCCAGATGTTGATGCTTACTTCGGGACCCGTGACATGCCTTTACTTCTTAAAACTCTTGGTGCGGATTACAAGCACGAACTGGTAGGGGAGCGTATGACAACGACCCCTAGACATTTCGCTTACTTGAAAATTGCCGAAGGGTGTGATCGTCCATGTAGTTTTTGTGCAATTCCCTTGATGCGAGGCAAGCACCGCTCTACACCAATAGAAGATTTGGTGATAGAGTCTAAAAAGTTAGCAGCTAAGGGTGTAAAGGAATTGGTCTTGATCGCACAAGATCTAACCTATTATGGTCTTGATCTATACAAAGAGCGTAGGCTTGGAGCTTTGCTAAAAGAACTCGTTAAAGTAGAGGGTATAGAATGGATTCGCCTCCATTATTTATTCCCTACAGGGTTTCCAGAAGATGTGCTAGATATCATTCGCGAGGAGCCTAAGGTTTGTAATTATATTGATATTCCATTGCAGCACATCGCTGATCCTATACTCAAGAGTATGCGCCGCGGTACGACAAAGGCAAAGACAGATGCATTGTTAGATAAAATGCGCATGAAGGTTCCTGGAATCACCATTCGTACTACATTAATTGCGGGTTATCCAGGGGAAACAGAGGAGGACCATCAAGTGGTATTAGACTGGGTTTCAGCGCAGCGCTTTGACCGTTTAGGGGTCTTTGCTTATAGCCATGAAGAAAACACGCATGCGTTTAATTTAGAAGACGATGTGCCTGCAGAAGTCAAGCAACAGCGTGTAAATGAAATCATGGCTCTTCAGATGGACATCAGCCGTGAACTCAATGAGCAAAAAATTGGACACAACTTTAAAGTATTGATTGATCGTAAAGAAGGAAACCACTTTGTAGGACGCACTGAGTTTGATTCTCCAGATGTGGATAATGAGGTGCTGATCCCTGCTGAAGATATATACCTGAAAGTTGGAGACTTCTGTCAAGTAGAGGTGGTGGAAGCCCATGACTACGATTTGATCGCTAAGGTTATTGATTAGTCAGTTGCCTAGATGTTAAAAAAAAAGAGGCCTCTAGGCCTCTTTTTTTTGGTTTAACGGTGACAAAATA
>CAJJCK010000149.1 GCA_905182675.1 uncultured Cryomorphaceae bacterium
TACTCATGTTTAAGATAAAATCGTCATTGATGTATTTATTTAAGGTGACGATATATTCCTTTTCGTGGTTGTTTCGCGCTCTTAAAATTTTATTGACAATATCTCCATCGCTGGTCATGAGAATAAGCCCTTCAGAAGGTTTGTCTAACCTACCAATAGGAAAAATACGCTGCCTATGGCCTACGAAGTCAACGATGTTATCCTTTTCTACTCGGCGATCTGTTGTGCACACAATTCCTCTTGGCTTATTCAGAGCTATATAAACATGCTTCTCAGTGCGGTCACCAACAATAATCCCATCAACTGCCACTACGTCACCTTCCTGAACTTTTTCTCCTAGTTCAGGAACCGTTCCGTTGATGGTGATTCTGCCTTGTTCCAATAATTTGTCTGCGCCTCTACGAGAACTTCGACCTATTTCACTGAGGTATTTATTGATGCGTGTTGCCATAGATGCAAAGTTAGTGCTAAACCGCTAGTTGCACCCATGAACCTACGAGGGAACTCAGAACCATGGTTACCGTTCCCCAAATAGAGATCCTTAGAATAGATTTAAATACACTACTCCCTCCAAGCCAAGCACTTATGCCCCCTAATAAAGCCAGGAAGCTTATACTAAAAATATATTCAGCCCAGTACAGTTGTTCGGGTTCAAAAACAAAAACAAGCGAGAAGGGAAGGAGTCCCCCTAAAACAAAGCTTAACGCACTGGCTCCTGCCGCTTGCAGAGGTTGTGCAGAGGTCATTTCATTAATTCCTAATTCATCTCTCGCATGCGCCTCTAATGCATTGTGCTCATGAAGTTGTCTGGCGACTTCTTTAGCAGTCTCTAAAGTGAGTCCCCGTTTTACATAAATTTTAGCCAGCTCCATTTCTTCAACTTCGGGCATTTCTTCCAGTTCAATTGCTTCACGAGCAAGATCAGCGGATTCAATGTCAGATTGTGAACTCACACTTACATACTCACCTGCGGCCATACTTAATGATCCGGCAACTAGTCCAGCTAGAGACGCAACAGCTATAGGCTCGAAAGAAGAGGTAGCAGAAGCTACGCCCACAGCAATACTACCTACGCTGAGTATACCATCATTAGCTCCTAATACAGCAGCACGAATCCAACTCGATCGGTTAACGTAATGTTGTTCTAACTCACTCACTTGTTATGTAATTAAGTCTGAAATATAACTCATTAGAAATAGTGTCTAAGGAAGCGTACCAATTGGTCTCAGGATTAGAGCCTGTGGCTGAAAATGTAGTGCCGTCCCACGTGAAATACCGCTGAGCGTAGGCCATTTCAGAGGCGCCGTCCTTCAAGGATTTAAATGAAACTTCCCTTTCATCACTGGAGAGCCTACAATAATTACGCTGTATTTGCTGTATATCTATACCAGTGCGCATTTCAATATGATCAATATTAAACCTGTCACAGTCCATGCTGGTATATATGGTCTTGCCTAAACTGGTACAGCCCTTAAACAATAAGACCGGCACCGTAACAACGCACACCAGCATGATAAGTAGCGATTTCCGTGTTTCTTTAGTCATGGTGTGTTTAGCAGCAAAGATTTAATTGAATTGGAATGCGTACCCATTTAAGGTCGCGGCAATACTAAGCCAAAGGATATAAGGTAGAATTAAAAGACTCCACCTACCTATTTCCTTCTTCATGCATAAACCCAGGTAGATCACTAAACCCAAAAGCATTAGAATTTCAATAAGGGCAATCCCTAGTAGGTGCCAATTAAAAAACAATGGGTTCCAAAGCACATTAAGCACAAGGTGTACTCCCCAAATAGACATGACATGACTCCTGCGCGAGGTTTTACCTAACAGTTTAGCCATTGCTATAGAAAGAAAGATCATGATGAGTGTCCAAGCAGCACCAAATACCCATCCTGGTGGAGTCCAGGGGGCTTTGTTCAGATCTTGATACCAGTTGCCCATTGGACCTGTACCCATTAAAACACTACCAAGGCCAAGCGCAGCAAAATGAACGATTAAAAATAGGGTCAGACGCTTTATCATGTCATGGGTGTTATGATGGGAAGTGCTATAGTGGCAAGAAAGAACCCTAAATACCGGTGTATTATTTTATAACTCATAGGAATACCCTAGTTAACAACGTATTCAGAATCAAAGCTGTCTGAAGATTCACCATTAATAGCTAAGAAAAAATTAGCGTTGGTCACTTGGATATAGGGGGCTAAAAAGAAAAAGCCAATACCCAGGGTGAAAATACAGGCTATACCTAATAGGAAATAACGGACAAGCAACAATAGGTAAGTTCCTTTATGACCATTCATGAGGTTCCAACTCTCTTGAAGTGCCTCAAGACCATCTTTTTTAGGCTGTTCAGCTAAAATGTAAAACGTTTGACTCAATCCCAATGCAATGATGATTCCAGGAATGACGAAAAAAATCAATCCGATAATTATTGCAGCGCTCATTAATAGATAGGCAACAAGGGGAGATATAAAGTTTTTAAAACCACTAAATAATTGCTCCATTCTCAACTCTTCACCACGTGCGACATTAAGACTCCACATTGCAATGCCTACAGATAAATGTCCCATCACCAGTATTCCTAAAACAAACGAGGTACAAACTGCAGTTAGAATCCCGTAAACTAGAACTGTTGCTATAGCAACCATCCAATTATTACGGAGTTGATTTTTACTATCAGATAAAATGGAATTAAGCATATAGCGGTGGTATTTATAGACCGTTGAATATAGGATTAATTAGCGCTTTCCGTCCCATTCGGAATGGAATTGATCTAAAAACGCTTCCATGTAATCATGTCTTGCTTGTGCCATTTTCTTTCCGGTAGTCGTATTCATTAAATCCTTTAAGCGCAATAGTTTTTCATAAAAGTGATTGATAGTAGGTGCTGATGACGACTTATACTCCTGTTTTGTCATGTTTAGATGAGGTGGAATATTTGGATCATGAATGACCCTGTTTTTAAAACCTCCATAATTAAATGTTCTAGCAATACCTATTGCACCTATGGCATCTAAACGATCTGCGTCTTGGACAATGTCAAGCTCAATACTCTCGTGAGTTCCCTCCGTGGCCCCACCCTTATAGCTCACGTTTTCAATAATAGCGACTACATGGTCTATCAGCATTGGATCTAAAGATTGCTCCTCTAGCCATTTTCGTGCCTTCGCAGGACCTATAGTTTCATCACCTTGGTGAAATTTCGAATCTGCGATGTCATGCAATAATGCGGCTAGTTCAACTACAACGGTATTTGCTTGCTCTGAGGCGCATATGGTCTTAGCGTTGTTAAACACCCGTTGGATATGAAACCAATCATGTCCACCCTCAGCATGGGCTAATTCCTGTTGAACAAATAATATGGTATCAGTAATTATTTTCATCCTACGAATTTAAATGAATTGAAGGGATAATTAGATTAATTTTACATCGCTAACCGGTACTAAATCGTGGTAATGGATCTTAAGAAATTACAATCTTTCTTGGAGAGTACTTGGATGGACGTGTTTGGCGTAGGTCTGATACTGGCTGTTTCTTTTAAGTTAGGTTTTCACAATACGGTGATTGATGGAATCCCTATAGGATGGTTTTCTACCATAGGTGCAGGTTGTTCTATGATGGTCACCCGCTTGGTTACTAAGAGAAATAATATTGGCAACTTTCTGGGACTATTCACCGCTGTTAACTCAGCATTTGTAGACTATTTCCTTGGGAATGAGGCAGCAATACTCACTTATCCTATTTCATTTTTAGGTGCTGGAGCAAGCTACTTATATTGGAAAAAGCACCCAGAACGGATACCTAGGAAAATAGACTACATCTATTTCGTCAACATAGGTTTTGGCTTCTGCCTTGCAGTCATCTTAAACTATATTGGTTTTACGGACTTCCTCAAAGAGCCTATTGGCGATAATAGATCAAAATTTCTCATTACGACTGCCATAACAGGAATTACCTATTCAGGAATACTCAATACCCCAAGGATGTACGCGGACACGTGGGCTAGCTGGCAGGTGTATAACGTCATGAAGCTTTACCAAAATATACTGTTTGGTAATTTTGCTTTCGTCGCTAAGTATATATTTTATCTCTTTAACTCAGGCCTAGCGTGGATTGTGTGGCACTTCGTGAGAAGAAGTTCGGAACAAAAAAAACATAAATCCTAGACGTGGAGGGGATTGATCTTACGCAAATTCTTAGTTTACCGTACTGATCTCTGAAATCAAGAGCTCGAAATCTTCATTCTTCTTATTTGCGATCAGAATGGTGACCTCCGAAAGCAGGTCGTGGTTGAAGTTAGGTCGCTGTAAGGTTCTGCCTCTAAATGAAGGATAAAAGGAGGAGAGTGGCAACGTAATGGTCTGCCAGTCACCACTAGTTTTAAAAGTAGTGATATAGCTGTAGGATTCCCTTGAATCCGCTTTGACTCTGAACTGAAAGGACCGTCCATCGCCTTTTACTTTGAGTTGTACTTTTTGTTTGGAGTCAACAGGTATTGGGTTGAAACGTAGTACGGCACTTGTAAACCCGCCATAATTAGCGGTCGATACGCTACCGTTAAAGACGATGTAGTCCGCCGTGGACTCTAGATTGCCCTTTGATAGACCGCCCATTACTCCATCATTAACAATGGACCAATTCATGTTTTCTTCAGCACTTGCAGAGAATATCAGGGTGACTTGTTGAGGAATCAAAAGAAGAATAGTTAGTAGTGTTATCATCACCCCTTAACGTAATTTGACTCTGAAGGTTTTGGCGCGGTGTATTTAGCGCACCAGTATTCCCTGGGTATTCAGCACTGGAAGATCTTCACTGAACCTCATGTCTAACGTGTGTGGACCAAAAATATACTTGCGATCCTTCATTATGTCGTCTTCAAAAAACATGACCCAATATTCATTAAACAGCTCAAAAACCTCAGGCATAATAGGCTCCAGCCTAACAGCGCTCTTTGCGGAGACTACCTTAATGTTCTTTCGAAGTGATGCGGTCACTTTACCTTTCTTTGTTTCTAAGTCACTATAGCCTCTTGAGTTTACAATGACGTTTTCAATAGGTATGTTTTGGTCATTGATCAAGCAAATCCACCATTCAAGATGTTTCTCCTCGTTTTCAATTTGTATTGCAGCGATGTAAACGCCTTTAACTTCTGGAATTTCAATATCGCTTTTCAAAAGACGGGAAAGTTTAATTAAAGGTTTGTGAGTTTCTCATTTGATTAACTGTGCTTATTTCGGGTTTACTTCCCAATACAAAACTTGCTAAAAATATTAGCCAAAAGGTCATCTGTAGAAATGGTGCCGGTGATTTCACCTAAACTGTCCAGGGCAACCCTCAGGTCTTGTGCCAGAAGATCTCCTGGTATACTAAGAGCAACGGCATCTAAACTCCGTTGTAAGGCTTCTAAAGTGCGTCGTAGGGCATCTGCATGACGTGCATTTGTAACAATGGTCTGAGAGGCAGAAGTAGTGCTCCATGCGGTAAGCTGAGAAAGCTTTTGAAGTAATGCTTCCAGGCCTTCTTTTGATTTTGCGGAAACAACTAATGGCGTATGGTTTAGTTCTTTTAGTCTATTGATGATCGGAGTTGGATCAGCAGTGTCAGCCTTGTTCAATACTACTAGTAGGTGCGCATCTGGGGCCATCTCTTGTAAATCAGATATCTTCTGTTCTAAGTCATTCTCCGGGGCGGTGATGTCTACCGTATAAAAAATCACATCTGCCTTACTTCCTTGTTCTAGTGCGCGTGCGATACCAACGGACTCCACGTAATCTTGCGTTTCTCGTATACCAGCAGTATCAATAAGGCGATAGGTGAGTCCATTGTGGGTAAAGGTGTCTTCTACAGTATCTCTAGTGGTCCCGGGAATTTCCGAGACTATAGCTCGTTCTTCGCCAAGAAGTGCATTAAGTAGGGTGGATTTACCAGCATTAGGCGCACCAAGTATGGCCGTGGCAATCCCTTTTTTAAGTGCATTTCCGTACCTAAAGGAATCTATTAATCTGGATACTTTCGTTTTCAAAAGGTTCAGCATGGCAGTAAGCTGCTCACGTGAGGCAAACTCCACATCTTCTTCACTAAAGTCCAACTCTAGTTCAATAAGAGAGGCGAAATGGACCAATTCCTCCCGGAATGAAGTAATCTCACTCGAGAAACCTCCTTTGAGTTGCTTCAGAGCAACATCATGCATTGACTTGTTTTCTGCATGGATAAGATCAGCTACAGCTTCAGCTTGAGCAAGATCAAGGTTGCCATTCATGAAAGCGCGCATAGTATATTCACCGGGATCAGCCATACGTGAGCCCTGTGAAAGGAGTGCCTCGATCACACGACCTATGATATAGGGAGATCCATGACACGACAGCTCCACACTTTCTTCCCCCGTAAAACTCTTCCCTTCAGCGAAGAAATTCACAAGGACTTCATCTATACGCTCTTCGTCTATCGTAAAGTCACCAAAGTAGGCCACATGGGAGGTCCATCCCTCACGTTTTTGACGAACAGAACTAAAAAAAGGAGTGAGTAGGCTGGAGGAATTAGTCCCTGATAAACGGATGATTCCCAAAGCTCCCACGCCTTGTGGAGTTGATAAGGCACATATGATGTCGTCTCGTAGCATGAGAGCAAAGATACATTGTTAAGTAATGAGCAAAGAAATTTCGTCAACAACTAAGCCCATTACAAGTTGAAGAGTACATTTGTCGCAGAATTCACAGAAAAACCATCTTCATGAGCGTTTTAGTCAACAAAGACTCCAAGATTATTGTACAGGGATTTACTGGTAAAGAAGGTACATTCCATGCAACCCAAATGATTGAATACGGAACCAACGTGGTTGGTGGCGTTACTCCAGGTAAAGGAGGGATGACTCACCTTGATCGTCCCGTATTCAACACTGTAACAGAAGCTGTTCAGAAGGCGGGTGCAGACACTTCAATTATATTTATTCCTCCAGCATTTGCTGCAGACGGAATCATGGAAGCCGCTGAAGCGGGGATCAAAGTGATCATTTGTATTACAGAAGGTATCCCTGTTGCAGATATGGTAAAAGTGAAGGAATACTTAAGTGATAAAAACAGCACATTGATTGGACCTAACTGTCCAGGTGTGATGACTGCTGGTGAGGCTAAAGTTGGTATTATGCCGGGCTTTATTTTTACCAAAGGGAATGTTGGTATCGTGAGTAAATCAGGTACATTAACGTATGAAGCCGTTGATCAGTGTACTAAAGCTGGTTTAGGACAAACTACTGCCATAGGTATTGGTGGTGATCCCATCATTGGAACGACGACTAAGCAAGCCGTAGAGTTATTGATGAATGACCCTGAGACAGAAGGAATTATCATGATTGGTGAGATCGGTGGTCAGTTAGAAGCTGAGGCAGGTTACTGGATCAAGGAGCATGGAACTAAACCGGTTGTAGCATTTATTGCTGGTGAAACCGCTCCTGCAGGACGAACTATGGGACACGCTGGTGCCATTGTTGGTGGTGCAGAGGACACTGCAGCAGCGAAGAAGGCTATCTTGCGCGAATGTGGAATCACAGTGGTAGATTCTCCTGCAGAATTGGGAATTACAATG
>CAJJCK010000150.1 GCA_905182675.1 uncultured Cryomorphaceae bacterium
CGATTTTCCCATAAATATCAGGTCTACGATCAGGGTCGTTCCCGTATAACGTAACGGAGTCAAATGCCGTTGACAGACGTTTGGCTGGAAGCCCTAAAGAAACATAATGAAAGCGCTTGTTCGTGCGCTCAGGACCACCCTCCCCTGCAAACATTCTAGACGGATCTTCCCCTTCTCGTTTAAACGGATAGATTCCTGCAGTGTAGGGAAATTCGCCAGGAACATTCTCGGTGAGTAACCATCGAAGAACTTCGCCCCAACTTTTGTATTTCGGGAGTGCAACCTTTGGGATTTGACTGTGTGACAAACTCTCTGAATGTGTCTCAATCTGGATCTCCTTACCGCGCACGTTAAAAGAATATACAGGATCTTTATACCGCTTTTTAGTAGCTTCCCATTGCTGTATTTTTTCCCAGTTGTGGGGATTGAAATCCATTTTAATTCGATCAAAAGACAACTGTAGCTGAGCTACCAATTCTTCATCTTCCAAAGTCTCCATGCTCCTGTGCAAAGCGTAGAGTTTATCAGCGACCTCTACCTGCTGGGCGATACGCTCCTTATCAATACGGTGACTTTCTGAAATCTCACTTAAATATCGTGTTCTATTCGGCGGGATGATAAACACTTTTTCGCTCATCTCTCCAGTAACCTCGAAACTACTGTCAAGATCTGCAGTAGTTTTTTCATTGAGTTTTTCAATAATGGCCTTGTATAGGCTGTTTGTACCTGGATCATTGAACTGACTCGCTATCGTACCGAACACAGGCATCAAATCCGTTTTGGTATCCCACAGATTATGGTTGCGCTGGTATTGCTTTTTCACGTCACGCAAGGCATCTAATGCACCGCGCTTATCGAACTTATTCAATGCGATTAGATCCGCAAAGTCAAGCATGTCAATTTTCTCAAGCTGCGTCGCAGCACCGTATTCTGGAGTCATTACATACAAGGACGCGTCACTGTGGTCTAAAATCTCTGTATCTGATTGTCCTATACCTGAAGTCTCAAGGATAATTAAATCAAACCCTGCAATCTTTAAAATATCTAATGCCTTTTGAACGTGCGCACTTAATGCTAAGTTACTTTGACGAGTCGCTAGTGAACGCATGAAGACATTGCCATGTTTGATCGAGTTCATTCTTATACGATCACCTAACAGCGCACCCCCAGTTTTGCGCTTAGAAGGGTCCACGGAGACAACAGCCAACCTCTTATCGGAAAAGTCCATCGTGAATCTACGAACCAACTCATCTACCATAGAGCTTTTACCGGATCCTCCAGTACCTGTAATCCCAAGAATAGGTGTTTTTATTTGATCAGCGAGTTGAGCGAGTTCTACAAGTTCTGTGCTGTGTTTTTCACCACAATTCTCAGCAGCAGAAATCCAACGTGCAATGGTTGGGTTCTGTGCAGTTTTTAATTCGTCTATAGAACCGGGTAACTCAGCCCCAACAAGATAATCACTCTGAGCTACGAGGTCATTAATCATACCCTGTAATCCCATTCTTCTTCCATCATCGGGATGGTATATCTTGGTTATACCGTAGGCATGCAATTCTTGGATTTCTTCTGGAAGGATAGTGCCACCACCACCACCAAAAATACGGATATGTCCCGCCCCTTTTTCTTGTAAGAGATCATACATGTATTTAAAATACTCCAAATGACCACCTTGATAGCTGGTCATTGCTATGGCATTAGCATCTTCTTGAATAGCTGTATTCACAACCTCTTCAACTGATCGATCATGACCTAGATGAATCACCTCACAACCAGTGCTTTGAATGATTCTACGCATGATATTTATAGCAGCGTCATGTCCATCAAATAATGATGCCGCGGTTACAATCCGTACTTTATTTTTAGGTACGTATGGGCTTGGGTTTTCCATTTTTCTGTGATGTATTAGGTTCTTCAAAGATAGGATAGAATAGCTCAATGATTCCTTTTGCTACCTTTGAACCAAAGCGCAAATTATGCAGGCACTTAAGTCTCCTTTATTCTACCTTCCCATTATTGCCATTCTGGCTGTTAATTCTGCAACTATGGACCTAGGTCTTTGGCAAAGAATGACTGTGATTGCAATCGCAGGCCTTGGTATCATTGTCATGAACTTCAAGTCATTTGAGGGCAGTATAACGGGAATTGGAGCACTGTGTCTAGGACTTCTACTGTGGCCCTTAACTAAATTTTACAGTGTACCTGCCCAAAGCGAACTCATTGCACATGTCGCGAGAATTTCGTTGTTATTCGGACTCATCCTTTTAAGTCGTCAACTATTTAAAAGTCGAGAAAAAGAGGGTGTTCTTGCGCTTTCGCTAGGGAGTCAACTAGCACTTGGAATAGCCACCTTGAGCTTGTTTCCAGCGCTTCTAGATGCTTACAAACAAAATAATATATATCTAGCGACGGGGCCATTATTTACGCATAAGAATTATGCCGCTGCCAGCGTTCTCATGCTTCTCCCATTCAGTATGATGGCCAAGTCAAACGAACCATTCATGGTTTGGCTGCAAAGAATAGTCATTGCTTTAGGTCTACTAAGCATTCTGTTGCTACGAACCAGAGGTGTATGGTTTGCAGGTATAATGATGGGAGTTGTCGCTTTGATCTACTTCAACATGCGTGGACAAAAAATCGCGAGTAAGAAGAGCTTTATTGCAATCGGTATTTTTCTAGTTGGCGTTACTACAGCTATACTAGCTGGTGGAAGTGAAAAAATATTCAACAGTAGCACAATACAAACTCGGATGCACTACTGGAATGCAGCCAGCGAAATGTACTTAGATAATCCAATAACTGGAGTTGGTGCCGGCCAATGGAAAGTTTTTTATCCAGAAACTGGACTAAAAGGAACCAATGAAAGTGTCATGAACGGGACCACCACTATTCTTCGACCGCACAACGATGTGTTGTGGCTATTAAGTGAAACGGGCATCGGCGTAGGTTTTTTTATTGTATTAGTCGTGGCGGGCTTTGTCATTAGTATTCGAAAAGAAGGAAACATTTACATGGGGCTTACCTTAGTAGCCTTTACTGTATACGGGTTCGCTGAATTTCCCCTCGAAAGACCCTCCATGCTTTTGCCACTGGGTATCGCATTAGGATATGCGGCGTCAAGACAAAAACCATTTATAAAACTTCCGAAAATTTTAGTGGTAGGATTGGCAGGTTTGGCCTTTCTATTTACCATTACGGTGGGTAGTGCTCGAATAGCCGGGGAAAAGAGTGCTAAACAAGCTCTAGACGGTTATATGTCGCGAAATACCAGACAAATGCAGGTTTTCAGTGAGAAGGCCGAAGGGACTTTTTTCGAGATGGATATTTACAACAATCCTATGGCGTATTTTCAGGGGCTGGCTGTTCTCACATCAGGTGGTCCAAAGCCTAGTAAAAAAGCACTTTTAAGTGGGACTAAAGCCTTTGAAAGAGCACTTGAAATTCATCCTAATCACATGCTCAGCTTGAATCAATTGGCACAAATAAAACGTATTCAAGGAGACATAGCGGGAGCTTCCATTTTATATTCTAAAGTGCTCGAGATGAGTCCAAGAAATACCAGTGCAGCGTTAAAGCTGATGGAAGTTGAACGAACGCGTGGGAACATTTATGCAGCGCTTGATGCCTTAAAAAAATTAGACCAAAAATATACTCCACAAAATCTACCAGGACTTGGACCTGAGGCAACCAAAACATTAGTTGCATTTGCTGAAGAATCGAATCCTCGACCTGCTTCAAGAAAATTACATTCTGAGTTGCAAAAAGTTCCGGTAGGACGCATGTGGCAGGTATGGACGACGAACCGTTAAACTCTAAGACTTACTCATTCCTTTTCACACTTTGCACTTTATCGATAAATAACCGCATATGATAAGTGAGCTGTCTTGTGTAATTTATAGCGCGTTGTTCAGGTAATTCCAAGAGAACAAAAAAAACCTCCCACCGTGGATACAGCGAGAGGTGAATTCTAAAAATAATGAGGCCTTAGGATTCTTTCAATGCGATCAACCGATCGGTAATGATTTGTATTTTTCCTTCGGCATCTGTTTTCTTTTTGAGCTCAGAGGCAACCACTGCTTCAGGAGCACCTGCTACGAATCTCTCATTACTCAACTTTTTATCTACTGATTTCAAAAAACCTCTAGTGTAATCAAGCTCCTGTTCGAGTTTCACAATTTCCTCCTCAACATCTACAAACGCATCTGCAGGAATAGTGTAATTGACTCCTCCGGCAACAAAGCTAAAAGCAGATTTTTGAACTTCATTTACGGGGTTAATTGAACCCACATTAGCGAGTTTCATGATCAAAGCATCAAAGACGCTAGAATGAGCAGATCCATGAGCGATTTCTACGTGCAGTACTTCCTTAGGAGCAATTCCATTTTCATTACGAACCGTTCTAATTCCTGTCACTACTTCTGTAAAGAGGGTAAAGTCCTTAAGTATTTGTGAATCTGTAATCTCTTTAACGGGCCATGGCGCAAAATTAATAGTCTCGTCTTGCGCCCTTACCGCCAAACTTTGCCACAACTCTTCCGTAATAAAAGGCATGAACGGATGCATGATTTCGAGAAGTGTATTAAAGATGGCCTTGGTCTCGTCTAAAGCTACGAGTGAAATTTTATCTCCATAGGCCGGCTTGAGCATCTCTAGATACCAAGAACAGAAGTCATCCCACACTAGTTTATAGGTGGTCATTAATGCTTCTGACAACCTAAACTTATCAAAACTATTGTTCAGTTGGACTAAGGATTCGGCAATACGATTTTTCATCCAACTAATGGATAGCTCTTCAGATTTTGATAGGTCTTGTGCGCCTGCTTCCCACATTCCGACTAATCGATAAGCATTCCACACCTTGTTAGCGAAAAACGAACCCTGGGTACAGAGGTCTTCCTCAAAGAGTAAATCATTTCCAGCAGGAGCAGTCATCAACATTCCAACGCGTACTCCATCTGCTCCATATTTATCTATTAGATCAAGTGGATCAGGACTGTTGCCTAAAGACTTAGACATCTTACGACGTTTTTTATCGCGTACCATTCCTGTGAAATACACATCTTTAAATGGACGCTTTCCTTTAAATTCATAACCCGCCATAACCATGCGTGCTACCCAAAAGAAAATAATATCCTGACCGGTAACCAGCGTATTTGTAGGATAGAAATACTCTTCTTCTTCTTGGTTACCAGAGAAGACACTGTAAGGCCATAACCAGGAACTGAACCAGGTATCCATAACATCCTCGTCCTGTAGAACTTCAGTGGTACCTAAGGCAGCTATGGCTTCTTCTTTTGTCCTACAAACAGTCACACCACCCTTGTCGTCATACCATGCCGGGATTCTATGTCCCCACCACAACTGACGTGAAACACACCAATCCTTGATGTTTTCCATCCAGTGTAGATATGTTTTCTCAGCATGTGGCGGATGAAGAGTAACGTCTTTTTTCTTTACACCATCAATAGCCGGCTGGGCTAAATCTGCCATTTTTAAAAACCACTGCATGGACAATCTTGGCTCAATAACCGCGTCCGTACGTTCACTACGACCAACCTTATTTCTTAAATCTTTTGTTTCTATCAGTAATCCTTCGTCTTCAAGGGCCTTGACGACCCTTTTTCTTGCCTCAAACCTATCAAGACCACTAAATACACCACCATGCTCATTTAAAGAAGCATGCTGGTCAAAAATATCTATCACCTCAAGCCCATGTTTTTCGCCTAACATGTTGTCATTTTGATCATGGGCAGGTGTTACTTTTAATGCCCCAGTTCCAAATTCTATATCCACATAATCATCTGTAATGATGGGGACACTACGACCAACTAAGGGCACCAAGACACGTTTTCCGTGCAAATGTTTATACCGGTCATCATCCGGATTAACACAAACGGCCGAATCTCCGAATATAGTCTCCGGTCTTGTGGTCGCTACCTGTAATAACTCATCACTACCCTCTATTTGGTAGGACATATAGTACATTCTGCTGTTTTCTTCTTTGTGAATAACCTCTTCATCAGAAACCGCTGTCAAAGCAACTGGATCCCAATTTACCATGCGTAAACCACGGTAAATCATTCCCTTTTGATGAAGGTCAATAAAGACGTCAATGACCTGCTTTGATCGGTCTTCATCTAATGTGAAAGCAGTGCGATCCCAATCACAAGATGCACCAATCCGTCGCAACTGCTTCAGAATTTTACCTCCATATTCATCCGTCCAGTCCCAGGCGTGTTTCAGGAATTCATCTCTGGATAAATCAGACTTTTTTATACCCTGTTCCCTAAGTCTTCGTACTACTTTCGCCTCAGTGGCAATAGATGCGTGGTCTGTACCGGGTACCCAACAGGCGTTGAGACCTAACATACGAGCACGGCGAATTAGTACATCCTGAATGGTATTATTCAGCATATGTCCCATGTGAAGAACTCCAGTGACATTAGGTGGCGGAATTACAATGGTGTAAGGTTCTTTTTCGTTAACCCCAGCATGAAAATGCTTTGCATCTAACCAACGTTGATACCACTTTGATTCTATCTCGCCTGGAGTATATTTTCCTATTTCTCGCATGATTGTACTCTTATAATGTTTCACAAAAATACAAGCCCTAACGCATCCAAAGAACTCATTACCTAAGAGATTGTTATTTTCCTTTGAATAAGTCCAACTTCGGATTACATTTGATAATAGAAAAATTATAACAACGATGAAAAAAGTAGTCCTAACCCTAGTAGTAGCTTTATTTGGATTTGCAGCGCAAGCTCAAGAACAACCGACTGACGGCGCACAAATTAATTTTGAGCAGAAAGTGATTAACTATGGTAAAATTGAGAAAGGTGGCAATGGTTCGCGCGTTTTTAAATTTAAAAACGAAGGAACTGAGCCACTAGTCTTAAACTCCGTACGTGCGTCATGTGGATGTACGACTCCTAAATGGACCCGTGAGCCAATCGCTCCTGGGACTGCAGGAGAAATTACTGTGAAATATGACACCAATCGCCTAGGTAACTTTCATAAAACAGTAACCGTTCAGTCAAATGCGACGAATAAGACTGTTGTTTTGACCATAAAAGGCCAGGTAATGAATCCTGAGGTTCAGAAAAGTACACCCACGAAAGAAGGTGGTAGTGTCATTGCTAAATAACTGTTAAGAAAATTAAGCATCTCTAAGGAAAAGCCCCGTATTTTTATGGGGCTTTTTTATTTTAACCTATCAGCATATGCCAAAAATATCCTCCAAAGGCCAACGCATGCCTTCGAGCCCCATTCGGAAATTAATACCTTTCGCAGAGCAGGCAGAGAACAGTGGGAAAAGTGTCTATTATCTAAACATAGGCCAACCAGATATTGAAACTCCAATAAGCGCACAGCGTGCTATAAAGGAGGCTAATATCCCAATTCTAGCATACAGTCACAGCGCTGGATTCAAGTCATTAAGGGAAGGCTTAGTGCGTTATTATGCGGATAAAAAACTACCCATTTCTATTGACGAAGTCATTGTAACTACAGGAGGATCTGAAGCGTTGCTTTTCGCTTTCGGATCTGCCATGGATGCGGGTGACGAAATTATTATTCCAGAGCCTTTTTATGCCAACTATAATGGATTTGCTACGGCCAACAGCTTGAAGGTCGTACCGGTTGAAGCGCATATTGAAAATGGATTTGCCCTCCCACCAGTGGCGGCGTTCGAAGCAGCAATTACAAAAAAAACAAAAGGAATACTTATTTGTAATCCTGGAAATCCAACGGGATACCTATACAGCAGGCAGGAACTTGAGCAACTCAGAGACATCGTTATCAAGTATGATCTTTTTCTCATTGCTGATGAGGTTTATCGCGAATTTACCTATGATGGCCATCTACACCACAGTATTCTTAGTTTGGAAGGATTGGAGCAGCATGCTATTGTTGTCGACAGCTTCTCAAAACGATACAGTATGTGTGGAGCACGAATTGGCTGCTTGGTAAGTAAGAATAAAGATTTTATGGCGGCAGCCATGAAATTTGCACAAGCTCGACTCTCCCCGCCTACCTACGCGCAAATTGCTAGTGAAGCGGTATTAAATACACCTCAATCCTACTTTGACGAAATAAACGAAGAGTATGTCGCAAGACGGAATGTACTTGTAGATGGTTTAAATAGCATTGACGGCGTCTTTTGCCCCAAACCTAAAGGAGCATTTTATGCTGTGGCCTCATTCCCTGTGGAAAGTACAGAACATTTTTGTCAATGGCTTCTGAGTGATTTCGATCACAACAGCAAAACTGTGATGATGGCTCCGGCAGCGGGTTTTTATGCAAAGGATGAATTAGGAACTACTCAAGCAAGATTGGCCTATGTACTAAATACCACAGCATTGAAAGACTGTGTAGAAATACTCCGCCAAGCCCTACTCGTCTACCCTCATACAACCAGATAAAAAACTAAACGCTAGTGATTGTCCAGATTAATCAAAGTCTAAAGCAGCTCAATACATTTGGTATAGACCAGAAAGCGGAGCGCCTGATTTGGGCGCAGAGTACTGATGAGGTACTTGATTACATCAAACATTATGGCGCACCTTACCTGGTTCTGGGTGGTGGTTCAAATATGCTGCTCACGAAGGACCTTGAAGGAGATGTGCTGAAAATAGATATCCGCGGGCGCCAGGTAGTCTTTGAGGATGAAGATGTAGTGCATGTGAAATTAGGTGCCGGAGAAAACTGGCATGAAGCGGTGTTATGGACGTTATCTCATGGTTGGGCTGGTTTAGAAAATTTAAGCTTGATACCTGGAAATTGCGGTACTGCTCCTGTTCAAAATATTGGAGCTTATGGAGTAGAGTTGAAGGATGTCTTTGTGAGTTGTGAAGGCGTTAATTTGAAAGACAAAACTCATTTTAACCTCCCTTTAGACGAGGTTCAATTTGGGTATAGAGATAGTATATTCAAAGGAGCATGGAAGCAAAACGCAATCATTACCTGGGTTACATTGAAACTAACGAAACGCAACCATAACCTTAAAGTTGATTATGGGGCTATTCAAAATGAATTAGCCCATGTTGGTATTACAGAGCCCACCCCAAAACAAATAAGTAATGCCATTATCACAATCCGTGAAAGTAAACTTCCCGATCCCGCGAAACTAGGTAACAGCGGATCGTTCTTTAAGAATCCAATTGTCGACGTTGAACTTGCACAAAAGCTAGTGAGTAAGTACCCTGACCTACCTTGTTACGAAGCTGTAGACGGCAAGAAAATAAGCGCTGGATGGCTCATCGAAAAAGCTGGCTGGAAAGGATTTAGAGAGGGTGATGCTGGTGTACACAAAAAACAAGCAC
>CAJJCK010000151.1 GCA_905182675.1 uncultured Cryomorphaceae bacterium
CCGGATTTTATTTCTTATTGGCAAAGGTATTTAATTCAATGATAGTCCTGCTCTTCAAGTCTATGGAAAGTAACTGATCTGAAACCAACCATGGTACATCTGGAATAATTGAAATGGATCCACATAAAGTCTTGAGTTCTATAAGTCAGATTAAGTCAATCTGCCTCAAGAGCCAATAGGCATGAGCTTTGCCCCTGTTCTAAGTATAATTACTTACCTTGTGATTCCAAACTAATAACCTTTACTAATCATGAGCTCAGCACTTTATCCCTTAGTGCCTCCCTTTGTAGCAGTTGTATTACTGCTGTCAAGGCTGCTTATAGACTTTGGCTACCGCTTTGGTCTTGTAGATCAGCCCAATGAACGCTCTTCACACAGCGCCATTGTTCCTAGAGTTGGAGGCATCTCAATTTTTATTCCTTATCTACTTTTAGGCCTTGGCCTTTTCGTTGCTAAATATGAATTTGTTCAGACTAACCTCCCGTATTGGGTTGGGCTGTTGTCCATTGTCGTTCTAGGCACAGCTGATGATAGATTAGACCTGGGCTCAAAATTTAAGTTTTTCGTTCAGTTTGGCGTAGCCGTCTATTACGTGATTTTCTCTGGAAATTATGTGGATAGTCTTTATGGATTATTTGGGATAGGCGCTATTCCTTCTTGGTTAGGCATCTCTTTAAGTGTGATCACGGTAGTTTATCTCATTAACGCCGTTAACTTGATTGACGGTGTTGACGGCCTAGCCGCGGGAACTTCCTTGTTAAGCATGTATCTATTTAGCGTACTCATGGGGGGCACTGAACATTTTTTCACCTTTGCTTTTGTAGGTATCGGCCTTGTCATATTTATGGGGTTCAATTTCTCTCGTAAAAAGAAAATTTTCATGGGTGATGCCGGTTCATTAGGTCTTGGGTTTATTCTAGCCACTATGGTCATGGAATTTCTACACAGTGGAAATGGCCACATTTCTAGCTTGAATCTTAACCCCGTTGTTGTGGGAGTTCTTATTCTAGGTTACCCCATCGCAGACACTTTACGTGTCTTTGTGATTAGACTGAGTATGGGGCGTTCTCCTTTTAATGCAGATAGAAGACACATGCACCATGTTTTATTAGACAAAGGTTTTAGCCATTTTGGCACCTCTACATTCATCATGACTTGGGTTGGAATCATTGTATTGCTCAACAAAACACTTGCGCCTGTTTTAGACAGTCACCTTATGATTTTTATTAATCTAGGCGTTATTTTACTTATTCACTTGTTTGTGCGTCACCGTTCAGTGCAATTGCGTATTTTTTGGCGCTCGTTTTCACGTAGTATTTTTAACCCCGTGAAATCTTTATGGAACAAATATGTTGCAAATTAGATTGACAGACCTATTCTCACATATCCCTGAACTGAGCCATTACGTTTTCGTAATGGCTTTTTTCTGCATCATCCTCGGCTTACTCTGGGGACGGTTTAAGGCGATGCATGTTTTTGGGGTTGTAGTGTTGGCTCTTGTAATAACGGGTTTTATGGGTATTAAACACCTCTATGCCAGTGCGAGCAACCCGTCTATACTCACCGTAATGGCACTCATTTCATTGACCAGTGTCCTTAAAAAAGAACTCAACCCAGGAAGACTTCTGAGTAAAGTGGGTAATACACCTAGAGGTTTTTTACTATTTACCACAGCCTTTACCGCCGGTTTAAGTGCTTTTGTAAATAACACCCCCGTAGTTGCATTGCTCATTCCTAGTGTTAAGGCTAAAGCAGAAAATAGAGGCTGGAATCCCGCATTATTTCTAATGCCATTGTCCTTCGCTGCAGTAGCTGGTGGAACAATGACCCTAATAGGCACCTCTACGAACCTGGTGTTAAACGGCATGATGCTTGAAAACGGCATTACTGGATTTAGCTTCTGGGATTTTTTACTACCTGGACTCGCTGTTACCACCGCGGTTCTCTTGACAACGTTGCTATTAGCTCCTCTGGTACTTAAAAAGCGATTGAATTCAACGGATAAGAGTATTAGCCCACTTAGAAGTTACACCACAGAATTATCTGTACTGGCTGAAGGTAACATGACCGGGCTAACAGTTAGGGAAGCTGGCCTTAGAAATCTAAATGATTTGTACTTAGCAGAGGTTTATAGAGATGGGTTATTTATTTCTCCTGTCTCCCCTCAAGAAGTCCTACAAGCGAATGACACACTGTTTTTTACCGGAGCGCTTGAACATATAAACCGTCTTTTAGATCTGTTTCCAAAGGGGCTTACCACCTTAGAGTCCAAGTTTCAGGTAGATGCACGCAATGACATTTTAGAGGTCCTAGTTCCTAATAACTCAGACCTTATGGGTCAAGCGGTCAATCAGACAGATTTTAGATCTCGCTATGACGCTGTGATCGTAGGTGTGCAGCGTGAGGGACAATCTCTAAGGGGGAAGATTGGAAGTTTACGGTTGCAAGCAGGAGATTTACTCCTTCTTTCTGTTGGCAGCACTTTCTCCCTGAAAAACGACAGTGAAATCTCTCTG
>CAJJCK010000152.1 GCA_905182675.1 uncultured Cryomorphaceae bacterium
GAAAGTAACTCAAAGCACATGTCCGGTAACAACATTTACCGGTATGCTAGGCGGAAAATGGAAGCTGGTGATCATCAATATTATTCGAACAAGAGGAGTAATCAGGTTTGGTCAAATAGCAGTCGCTATTCCAGGTATATCACGAAAAGTGTTAACAGATCAACTCAAGAGCTTAGAAAACGACAATCTCATTAAGAGAGTGCAATACCAACAA
The DNA here is from genome assembly GCA_905182675.1 of uncultured Cryomorphaceae bacterium. GTDB lineage: Bacteria > Bacteroidota > Bacteroidia > Flavobacteriales > Schleiferiaceae > UBA10364. Next base: position 215 of record CAJJCK010000152.1, read on the forward strand.
ATTCCACCAAAAGTAGAATATTCTTTAACTGACAAGTCGAAAAGCCTTTGTCCGGTTTTTGATTCTATCGTCAAATGGATGGACCTCGCTTAACTCAGCGATTCACTAAATGCCCGTCATGGATGGTGCTGAAGCCAATAACGCCATTCGAGAATACGAAGTCGAAGCAGGCCTACCTTCAGCCTATAGAGTTATTGCAGCAAATAGAAGACTAGCGAAGAGAGCAAGAAGGCTCGAGCAAAAGTTAACGACATCATTACCAATCCATTTTAATCCCTTCACTTTTTTTAATGGGATGCCGTTCCAAACTTTCTTTTCTGTCATGCTCGGTGCCTGATCATTCGATTCGGGTAGTTGATATTTCGCTTGGAGTAAGCCTAGAAGGGAGTCTATTACAGATCCAAAGACCCCAATGACGACTATTGCCCAAAACCAATTCCCAAAAGCCATAAAGAAAAGACCCATTGATGCGATGAACACAGAACCGCCTAGGGCTCCTATGAAACCGTACAAAGTCACGCCTCCAGAAAGTCCCTTTTCAAGGGGCGATAGATTCAAAATATGCCTCGGAGTACCTCCGAATCGCATACCCCATTCAGTCGACCAAGTATCCGCTGTAACCGATGCTACAGAACCCAAAAATCCTATTATCGCCCAATCCATGTTATGGCCGAAAACCCCAAAGAGTAATGCAAGAAGTGGAGCTCCGCCATTCGCAATAACCTGAAGGGGATCACGGGCCCCGGTTTTTTCAAGGACCTGCTCATTAGTCTGCAGTAAGCGACTCAAAACGGAGCCGCTCATAAAAAAGGCGAGAATAGGGACAACAAAGATCCAGCCGCCTAGGCTATAAAGCAAAATCCCCAAGGAAATAGCCGTAATAGTTCCCGAACGAGAGAGGCTTTTAAAACGAAAACTAAGGAGTCCGAATAGAGTGACAAATGGAAGTATTTCAAGAAAACGATTCACCACTTCAATTCGGCTCAGCGGTCCAAATAGAAATGGGAAAAGCACTCCGAAAACTAGAGGAACACTCAGGTTGTCCGTTCCATTTGCGGAGCTATTTTCAATTAGGGTTAACCAGAGAACAAAACCAAAAAGGACCAACGTTGCCATGGGGTAATTCAACCAATTCAACTGATGAAGCGCACCAAACAATAGAATAGAACTGATTATGAAAAAGGTGCCGCTGCCCGCCCATGACTTGTCTTCATTTCCCATTTTCAATGCAGGGATAGGAAAGCGTCGACCGACCAGAGCGGCCATTGCATCGGCCAAACCCATGACCGTCATGGCTAAAACTACGGTTACAGGAGATTTTTGCCCCCAGAAAATGAGTAGCAGAAAGTAACTGAGGCCAAAATAGAAGATCCCCCAACTCGTGCGGTTATGAGTATGATCAATGGAAAACCACTTCTTCGACACACTGTATAGAAGTAAGACAACGATTGCTCCCACAGCTCCAATGAACCAATTGTTTATGGGGATCAATTCAATGGCTAGGGCGCAACAAAGGGCAACGGTTACATGAACTCCTTTTCGTGCATTAAATAGAGAAATCCAGCCCTTTCGGGCCGATATTTCGCCAATGGCAGTTAGAATTGTTGTGGCTGCTATAAGCACCCCAAACCAATGGAATTCCGTCATGTTTCCAAAGGTAGTGAATCGGTTCTATAAGCCATATCTTCACAACATGGCTGCGAAAGGATTTGAATTCGAAGATCAACCCTGGTTTCCATCTCATTGGCGCCGATGGCAAATGGATTATATCCGTTTTTGCATTCGTCTGTTGAATCCATATAAAGACCTTAAAGGGGCTAGGTTTGAAAGTTCGAAACAAGATTGGCTTGATTTAGCGAGCGGAACCGGTGGTCCTGCGCGAATGTTGAAAAAGAATTGGGAGGAGAATTCAAGTACTGAATTGATCCTGACCCTTTCTGACCGTTATCCTTCGGATAAAAACATTTTGGATATCGATGTTTTGTTAGATGAGTTGCCTCCGTCAGATGGCTATACCATGTTCAACGCGTTTCATCATTTTAATACTCAGGAACAGGAACAAATTTTGTTTAAAGTGTCTAAGGGAAATTGGGCGCTAGTGGCGGAACCATTGACTCCTTCGTTATTTACATTTATAGGAATATTTTTTCTGACCGGGCCGTTGCATTTTCTGCTTGCTCCATTTGTTTCCCCCTTTTCATGGGCACGTCTTTTTTGGACTTATTTAGTACCCGTTATTCCGATTGTTACCTGTTGGGACGGACTCGTATCGGTTCTTCGCGCGCCTTCTTCGAACCATCTTCGGCAATTAGCTGAAAAGGCAAGTAATTCTTCTTTTGAATGGAGCGTTGAATTGGTACCTTTCTCTTTTGGTCGAGTAAGTACTTTAGTCGGCAGCAAAAAAATAAGTGAATGAAAACATTTTCAATAGCCTGGCGATTCAGTCGGCCCCATACCATAATTGGATCCCTGCTCAGCACGGGGGCTTTATACTTTATGTCGGCGTACCCGCAGGCCGAGGTAAAAAACCAAATTGTCCTTTTTCTCTTGACGCTTATTTCGGCTCTCGGGTGTAACCTATATATAGTTGGCCTTAACCAAATAGCGGATATTCAATTAGATAAGCTAAATAAGCCCCATTTGCCCTTGGCGTCTGGTGAAATGAACAGAAGTACTGCGCGCATTATAATCACGGTTAGTGCTCTTGTTTCCGTTATTTCGGCCTACTCGGCCGGATGGCTTATGTTAGCTTTAGTTTTAATTGTCGGGGCTTTGGGAACTGCCTATTCAGTCCCTCCATTAAAATTTAAAAAGCACCATTTAGGCGCCGCATTCAGTATAACCTTGGTTCGTGGAGTCTTGGTTAACATTCTTATGTTCTTGCACTTTCAATGGGAAATTGCAGAGACGCTGGAATTCCCCCGATATATGTGGCCCCTGGTCTTGTTTATGATCCTTTTCAGTGTTGGAATTGCCTGGTTAAAGGACATACCCGACATTAAAGGAGACCGCAATCATGGAATAAAAACGTTAGCTGTTAACCGCGGTTCTCAGTGGGTTTTTCGCGGAGCTATCTCTTTGGTGTCCCTGTCTTATTTAACGCTCGTTCTCTGGGGCGCTGTTGGACTGCCGGGTTACAACACAGTGTTCTTGTCTTCTTTTCACTTCGTAGTGTGGGTATTGTTTTTATTGGGCTCTTCAAAAGCGAATCCCTTCATCAAGAAGGATGTAAAAGCATTTTATCAATTCTATTGGGTCTTGTTTTTTGTTGAGTACCTTTTTTACCCATTGGGGCTTGTACTTTAGTCAGTTCGGGTTCTGTGTGACACTAAAAGTGACACATTGGATTTTTAGAGTATCGTGTAAGTTTAACCAGTCACTTTGGTTATCTGATGTTAGCGAAGCCAGTACAGATAAGGCATAAAAAAAGCACCTGCTATTGCTAACAAGTGCTTTTCAGTGCTCCTCCTCTTGGGCTCGAACCAAGGACCCTCTGATTAACAGTCAGATGCTCTAACCAACTGAGCTAAGGAGGAAGGTTAAGATTCCCAGAACTTTCGTACGGGGGTGCAATAATACGCCAACTTAGAAATGCTCACAATACTTAACCCGATATTTTTCACTTTTCGTATTAAATAAGGAACGCACAATCTGTTGAGGCTTCTCAGTGGAACAAGGAGGGGATCATAAAAGAGCGTAATAACGCATCTAAAACCTTCCAGTGTCCAAGAGCGGGCCTAGGATTTTCAGTAGAGTAAAGTTTTAAAACATAGCCGTTCATCTCTCTTTTATCGCGGTTTATTCGTCTGTTAAGGGGCTTTAGCAGATCTTTTTTGAGCATAATTATATGTGTTTCGGTAATTTATTCGAGTATAAACGACTTATATACAACCTATTAGAATCTACTTGATGTATAGTTATCAACATTTTATTGTAAATTCAAGAACACTAAACCGTTTATTATGCTACACACCATCTCCAATGTGCTTTTTTCGCTGAATTTAACGCCCGCCTATCTTTTGATTTTAGGTGCGTTGATTGGTTACTTTAGACATCAACACACGGGCAAGAAAGTCCCGGGAATTTTGTCCATCCCAAAGGACCTAACGAAGTCTACGGACTCCAACAAACTATGGACGCTGCTCTATATGGTTAGCTTGCCGCTTGCGTGGCTTGTCAATCTTGTGGTGCACGCGGTTTATGCTTTAACATGGTTGATCAATACCGTGGGCATTGCTGTGCACTGGGTTGCTACAAAAGCCTATTGGGTTTGGCGCCAATTAGTCCTGGGTCTTGCTGGATTTTCTTTTTACACCGTATGGCATTACCTGGTAATTTGGCCGTATAAACTGTTTTCAGTATTGCTCTCTTCGTTTGTAAGAAGCTTTAACTGGTCTGCAAATAGATCAACATACAGGACCGTATTTTACGCAACGCTTTTAGCCTCTTCAGGCTACGTATTAAATGACATCATAGACCTTAAGGTGATCAGTTTTGATCAAATCACACTGGTCTTAGGAGTATTATGGTTGCTTGATGCATTGGGGGTTCATATGTCAACGGCCTTAGGGGTTTCTTCCAAGGCAATGAGACCAACCTATCAAGTCCTTGGACTTACCGCGATTATCGTCTTTGCGCTTAAAGCGTTGGCCCAGAAGTATGGCTTTATAGACAGTATCGCTGGAGTTTCAGGAGGAGTTGTGCTTGGAGTAAGTATCGCTACTTGGATTTACGGGCTTGTCATTATGGCGGCAGTGGTTCAGTTTGTCTCGCTTATTGTTCCGGCCTATTTGACGGAAGACGGAGCGTATGATTGGATGCAGTCTTTTAGAAAGGCGTTTTCTTCTAGATGGCTAAAAAGCATTGGTTCAATCGTTCTATTCGTTATTGCATACAACACACTAGGCCAATGGGTTTACACAAATTACCGTGCAATAGCAGATGAGGGGTACAGTGAATTTTACCAATCGGTAGGAGAAAAAGAAACCGTAAACTGGGAGGAATTGGCCACCACAACTGCGGAAGCAGCTATGTTAGGGGCGAGTGACTCTGTAGACGCAGAGACTTATGGAGACGCGCTAGGTGAGATTCGCTCACTTAGAGCATCTGTCAATTTTTTGCAAAGTATACCACAAGACCTTAGAGAAGCAGTTTACATGCCTGTTAGCATGCCGTTTGAGGCGTCAGACGAGGACGTATTAGCGGCAGAAGGAGTTGTTGCTAATCATGACTCTATGGTGGACGCGAAGGAAGCAGATTTAGACGTGGCAATCGCTGACGCGCAAACTGAGCTTCAAGCGCAAACAGACATCATGAATAGAATTAGAGGCTCTGAAATCACAGCAAGTGAGGACGGGAGCGTTGACCCAGGAACAAGAATGAGCTTCGGTATCGAACGAGATGATGATGCTACAAAAATATCATGGCGTATCGTTAACAATGATGGAGATACCATCAAAAGATCGACCCGTTCTGAATTGACGCACAGGTTTAATACCCCCGGGTCGTTTACCGTCGCGGCATCACAGACAAATGATTGTGGAAAAGGAGACTGGCACACCTACCAAGTAACGGTAAACACGCCTAGCGTTCCTGGTCTAACGATGGGTAATATCAGAGGTTCTTCTGACGTATGTGTAGGAGACGAGCGTTCTTATAGCGCACCTAGAGGCATGGATATTTATGTATGGCAAGTGCCAAGTGGCGCGGAACTCCTGGACGAAAAAGACAATACCATTAAAGTTAAATGGGGCAAATCCTCAGGTGAGATTCATGTTTACGGGGAGCTAGACGGCCAGGGTGCTACAGCAGATGCTTTCTACGTTACCGTAACTGGCGCGCCAGGTACAGCGATAAGCTCTGGAGATAAAACTCCCGATGCAGTAGAGGAAGAAGTAGTCTCTTCACGGATGTACTATCCTGTTCTTATGGCAGAAGCTGCCTCTAGTGTCGAAGCAGCTCAAGAAGCTCTTGATATCAGCGAAGATGATAAGGCCTCATTTATGGCTTGGGCATCCAACGAAAATATTAAATATGTTGCGCAGGTGAACGACTTGAAAAGTCGCCAAAGCATGAATACCGCGCACTGGTTGATGGGTATCCTGGGCAAAGCACTTTTCTTAATAGTATCAAGTGCTGTATTTGCGATTCTACTCAACTTTATGGTCTTATGGCTTGCGACTTATTTTGGCCGTGTTTACACCATGGATCAAGATGGAGACACCTATTTTAAGAGCACATTAGGAGACTATAGAGCTAACTACGAAGGCTTCCCTTATGCGGGTATCTTCCTCGTAATAGCGATTCTATTTCTTGCGCAACTTGCGGGATCAGATCTAGACGCTGGTGCCTGGAGTAAATTAGAGGACTCTTCTGCATGGCCCATGATTATGGACTATCTGAAATAGAGAATAACTTTAGATAAAGCTTAGCCCCTCTACTTGAAAAAGTAGAGGGGCTTTTTATTTTAGGTGTAAAAGGTGTAAGGGCGAAAACACAAACAAGGCTTGGAGTCTGCGATTATGCGAGCTACCTTT